>NZ_JBTLQH010000150.1:0-511 GCF_054461575.1 Flavitalea flava | reverse complement strand
GGTTTTGTGGTTCCGGAGGGTTCCTTTGACAAAGCGGGTCTGTTGGCGTATTTGGAAAGCCGTTTACCGGACTATATGGTTCCGTCGCTGCTGGTGGAGCGGTCGATTCTGCCGTTGACGGCCAACGGCAAGATCGACAAACAGGCGCTGTCGGATCCCTTTGTGGCCGGGGGGGTAAAAGAAAGTTATAGCGCACCGCGGACGGCGATGGAGCGGTCACTGGCGGGGATCTGGGAAGGGTTGCTGGGGGTGGATCGGGTGGGGTTGACGGATAATTTTTTTGAGTTGGGGGGCGATTCGATCATCACGATCCAGGTGGTGAGCCGGGCGCGCCGGTTGGGCTATAGGCTGGAGGCGCGCGATCTGTTCCGTTACCAGCAGATCGATCGGTTGTCAGCGGCCTTGTCGGTTCGGGCTTCCGTTGGCAGTAGCGTCCGGGAGTCCGGGTGGCTGGAGGGCCCCAGCGGGCTGTTGCCGATCCAGCAGGGGTATCTGGAACGGCTGGGTGTTG
>NZ_JBTLQH010000149.1:0-518 GCF_054461575.1 Flavitalea flava | reverse complement strand
GCCGTTGCTCCGGGCGGGCAACAAGAGGAGGAGCAGGAAGATAACTATGAGGAGTATATCGGCTATATCAGCAGCCGGGACAAGGCCCTGGAGGCCTCGTACTGGCAGGGATATCTGTCGGGGGTTAGGGGCAGTACGCTGTTGCCGTTTATCGGGTCAACGGCGGTCCGCAATAAGGGCATGGGCAGCTACGGGCAGGAAGTGCTGATGCTGGACCAGGCGGCTACGTCGGGGATCGTTCGTTTTGCGCAAGGCCACCGGCTGACGGTCAATACGGTGATGCAGGGAGTATGGTCCTATTTGCTGTACCGTTATACGGGCAATAGGCAAAGCGTATATGGGGTAACGGTATCTGGCAGACCGGAAGAAATGGCTGGGGTGGAAAGCCGTGTAGGGATGTATATCAATACGCTACCCTTCCGTGGGCGGATAGCGGGAGAGGAGACGATCGTATCCTGGCTGGAAGGGATCCAGGAGGAACAGGCATCGGGCCGGCAATACCAATACCGGGGGTTGAG
>NZ_JBTLQH010000148.1:0-543 GCF_054461575.1 Flavitalea flava | reverse complement strand
TCCGCAAAAGTACTTCCCTTACCGACAGGATCATGCTTCATATCGGACCCAATAATAATTCCATGTATGTAATGGTGGGCAATGGCAGCAATAGTTATGGCTACACTGCTGCCAATGCGGTAAGCCCGGGTACCTGGTATCATGTTGCCGCTGTATTTGATGGAACGCAGACCGGCGATGCCAACCGTCTGAAATTGTACATCGATGGGGTTCAGCAAACCCTCAGCTTCTCCGCCAGCGCTATTCCCGCCAACACAAGCACCACCAACACGGCTCCTTTTATGGCAGGTGGAGAACCAAGCTGTTGCTATCTTAATGGCACTATAGATGAGGTACGTGTTTGGAATACGGCGCTTTCAGCCGGCACCATAACCTCCTGGAAAGATAAATTATTGGGAAGTTGCCATCCCAATATCGCCAACCTGGTCGTATATTGGCCGCTGAATAATGATGCAAATCCTGCAGTAGCCACTGCGGAACTCGGAACAGCTTATACCGGTGCTATTACAAATGGCAGCTATGTTACAAGCACCCAGGCTACAG
>NZ_JBTLQH010000147.1:0-553 GCF_054461575.1 Flavitalea flava | reverse complement strand
CGATCGATTTTACGTATTACCCGCAGGTAAGCGTGGTGTCGGGGATAAGCGAGGACCGAGCGCAGGTGCAGGAAGTGGTGCGTTCCTATATCGAGCAAACGGAGCCGGAGGGTCCGGATCGGTCGGAGATCGATGCGTTACTGGCGGTGAAGCTGGTGAACAGACGGATCCGCTGCGAAGCCCGGACGCTATCGGAGATGATAGCGGAGGAAGGGCTGGATCGTATCGATCTGCTGAAGATCGATACGGAGAACTCGGAGCACCTGGTGCTGGCGGGTCTGGCGGAGGGGGACTGGGAGAAGATCGAACGGGTGATCATCGAGGTGCATGATCTGGAAGGTCGATTAGGGCGGATCGTGTCGGAGCTGGAAGGTCGGGGGTTCGGGGTATATGTGGAGAAGGAGGCGTCCTTATCGAAGGATGCGATCTTATACAATGTGTTTGGTCTGCGTGGAGCGCAGGGGGCAGGGTTCGGGGAACCGGCGTTGGCCTGGCGGGATCGATCGGCGGGTTGGAAGGATCCGCAGGAGCTGACGGGGGAACTGCGATCATC
>NZ_JBTLQH010000146.1:0-564 GCF_054461575.1 Flavitalea flava | reverse complement strand
GCCTTGCAGGTAACGCGCCACCTGGTTGCTGCGTTCGTCCAACTCCCGATAGCTCAGCTCCTCATCACCGAACCACACCGCCAGCGCAGACGGACAACGCAAGACCTGGGACCCGAACAGATCCAGCAGCGTCTGATCCTTAGGGTAAGAGACCTCCCTCCCGTTGAAGCCCCGAACCAACTGTTCCTGCTCGGCTAAGGGTAACATCGGTAAGGACCCGATAGCCTGCCCGGCGTGCAGGATTACAGCGTTTAATAATTCTTTATAATGACCGATCATCCGGCAGATCGTCTCTTTCCGGTAGAGATCAGTACAATATTCTATACTGCCTTCCCAGCCTTCAGCTGTTTCTGTCAGGGTATAGGTCAGGTCAAATCTTGACGTATGAGAGGCTACCTCTTCCCGTAAAAGTTCAAGATCCGGCAAACTTCCCTTAGACAGGCCGGGTCCGGCCTGATTTTGTAATACAAACAAAACATCGAATAAAGGGCTTCTGCTCATATCCCTTTCACGGACCAGGGTCTCCACTACTTTCTCAAAAGGAACGTCCTGGTGTTCGTATGC
>NZ_JBTLQH010000145.1:0-567 GCF_054461575.1 Flavitalea flava | reverse complement strand
GTAAGCATACGATCCGGAGCATCGATGTTATTCAGGAAGGAGAAAGTAGCTTTGCTTTCTGAAAAACAGTAAGCATGAAACAAGCTAAAAGAGAGTTATTGCCCGGAGGGCGTCAGCCATTAAATAAGCAGGATAGATTTGCCGCTATAGAGCAGTTCGAGCAGGCGGGTAATATCAGTGTGAAGGAGTTTGCCGCAGCCTTCCAGGTATCGGAGGCGACCTTTTACAACTGGCGTAAGCAGTATCGGGCGAAGAAAATGCATCAGGTTCCTACTGCTGGCTTCATCCCGGTAGATATGTCGGACGTGCAGGGCCCGCAAAGCGAGGGCCGGATATTTGCGGAGTTCCGCGGGATCGTCTTTTATCAACGGGTAGAGCCTTCCTACCTAAAATCCCTCTTATAAGTATGCTATCTTTAACGGGTTATCGCCTGGTGCTTTGGAACGGAGCAACAGACATGCGGCTAAGTTTTAACGGCTTGTCCGGTCTGGTCGTTAATGAGATGAAGGAAGATCCGTTTCAGTATGGAACACTCTACGTGTTCTTCAACCAGCGGCGAACGCAAGC
>NZ_JBTLQH010000144.1:0-572 GCF_054461575.1 Flavitalea flava | reverse complement strand
TACAAGACCGGGGATCTTTGTCGTTGGCTGGCCGATGGTAATATCGAATACCTGGGCCGTAAGGATGAGCAGGTGAAGATCCGTGGATACCGGATCGAATTGGGAGAGATAGCGTCCAGGCTTCAGGAAATGACGGAGATAGCCCAGGCGGTGGTGATCGTCCGGACGGACAGCCAGGGGAACAAACGGCTGATGGGTTATATAGTGTTAGAGAAGGATTGGGCAGGCAGGCAGGGTTTTGACCGGGAAGGGATACTGGCTCATCTGAAAAGCTGTTTGCCGGAATATATGGTTCCATCGATATTGATGGAGCTGGAGCGTTTGCCCTTGACGCCAAATGGGAAAATAGACCGGAAGGCATTGCCGGATCCGGAGAACAGGGAACCGTCCTCAGGATCATATGCGGCTCCGCGAACACAAGCGGAAGCAGAGCTGGCAGGAATCTGGCAGGATCTGCTGGGGGTGGAGCGGGTAGGGATACACGATAATTTTTTCGAACTGGGTGGTGATTCGATCGTTTCGATCCAGGTAGTAAGCCGGGCACGACGCCTGGGATATACCCATCTGCAGGT
>NZ_JBTLQH010000143.1:0-579 GCF_054461575.1 Flavitalea flava | reverse complement strand
CCCTGGACCTTCCCGTTAACCGATAGCTTCTCCTGCACTTCCTGGTCTGCCCCTATGCTCTCCCCCATCCGCTCCACAGCCCCGCTGAACCACACACTGCCCGTTACCACATTATCCAGTTGGCCCAGGTAATTAAACACTATCTCCCACGGTGAGGCCCCCTGTAATCCCGCCAACCGATTGATCGATCGCAATACCCCATAGCCCAAGCCCTTGTCCGGTACCTTGCGTAATTGTTCCTTCACCTCCCTGATCAGCAGGCCCTGATCCTCTTGCTGCGGCAGCTCCAGCAGGACCGGGTACAGGCTCGTAAACCAACCCACCGTCCGGCTCGTATCCTCCCCACCACCGATGTCCTGCCGACCATGACCCTCCAGGCCGATCACTACCTCACCCCGACCACTCCACGCTGACAGCGTCTTACCCAGCGCCGACAACAACAAATCGTTGATCTCCGTATGATAGGCACGCGGCACTTCCTGCAGCAAACGCTGCGTCTGCTCCCGGCTCAGCCGTACACGCCAGTGCCCAAGATCCTTTTGACAAATACGTCCTTCGTATCCCCGGTCTACCGGCAAC
>NZ_JBTLQH010000142.1:0-584 GCF_054461575.1 Flavitalea flava | reverse complement strand
GCTGCCATCTGGGAAGAACTGCTGGGCGTAGACCGAATAGGTATACATGATAATTTTTTCGAACTGGGCGGACATTCTCTCCTGGCTATAAGGCTTGTATCATCAATCCGTAAAGAAATAAGGATTGAGGTCACCATTGGAGATATATTTGATTACCCGGCAATTGGTTTGCTGGCCGTGCAATTGAATGCTACCTCCGGCAGAACATCTCTACCTCCGCTTATCCGTCAGGAAAGATCGGTACAAACCCCTTTATCTTTTAGCCAGGAGCGTCTTTGGGTAATCGATCAGTTGGAAGGGTCGGTATCTTATCATATCCCGGTGGTACTGCGCTTACGGGGTCAGTTGAACGAAGACGCGCTCCGATACGCATTACAAGGGATTGTGAACCGACATGAAATATTGCGGACGGTCATTGAGGCGGAAGAGGGGCATGCTTATCAACGGGTAGTGGAGGCAGGAGGATGGAAGCTGGAGTCGTCAGAACCCGGCGGTTCTATGCAAGATCCTGCTTCCTGGCGATCCTATATCGGAGGATTAATCAGCCGGCCTTTCGATCTTGCAGCCGATTATAAACTTCGGGC
>NZ_JBTLQH010000141.1:0-624 GCF_054461575.1 Flavitalea flava | reverse complement strand
ACACTCCATAGCCCAGTCCCTTGTCCGGCACCTTCCGCAATTGCTCCTTTACGTTCCGGAGCTGATCTCCCGGTCCCAGCTCTGCCTGAATCTCCATCCAAACAGGATACAGATTGGTGAACCAGCCTACCGTCCGGCTCGTATCCACCGCCGCACCGATTTCTTCCCGGCCATGACCTTCCATTCCAACCACCACCCGATCCGTCCCGCTCCATTCACTCAGCGTTAGCCCCAGGGCGCATAATAAAATATCGTTGATCTCCGTATGATAAGCCACTCCTGAGTCCTGCACTAATTGCCGGGTCAGGTGCGTATTCAACCGTTCTGTGTATTCTTCAATATCTCCAAGCTGAACAGTTCGTTTATCCTCCTTGTCTACCGGCAAAGGTTGATATTGTTGAACCACTGTTGTCCAGTAATCCGACTGGGTCAACAATCTCCGGCTTTCACCATAGGCTGCCAGGGCTCCGTACCATTCCCGGTAGGAACTTCCCTTCGGTCCCAGGATAACCTGCCCGTTTTGTTCACCCGCTCCGGCGATCAACCGCTCCAGATCCTCCAGCAATATTCGCCACGAAACCCCATCCACCGCCAGGTGATGGATCACGATCAGTAACCGGTTTT
>NZ_JBTLQH010000140.1:0-625 GCF_054461575.1 Flavitalea flava | reverse complement strand
CGGTCCGGAATAATACCACCCGCATCAACTCCCCTTGCTCTATATTCAAACTCTCCTGGTAATACTGCCCCCGATCCCTTAACACCCCTTCCCATTCTCCCTGCCCGTATTGATCCATTTCCTCTACCCTAAATGCGGTTCGCACACCCTCCTGTTCACCCCCGTACTCCTGCACCCAATCCCCGCAGACCCGCCGATACCGGAACCGGAGCGCATCATGGTAGCTTAGCAGTTGCCCTACCGCACCCTCCAATTCCCCCGCCTCCACCCCTTTATCGATCCCCAGTAATACGCTCTGGTTAAAATGCGATCCTGCTCCTTCCGCTCCGACTACCCCAGACAGGTAGGCCGACTGAACCGGCAGCAAACCGCTCGGACCCGTCAACAAACCCTGCTCTCCGCAGTGACCCGCCTGCCCCGCTGAACGCGTCAACAGCGCCGCACTCAGACTGCCGATGCTCTGGTAGCTGAAGATATCCTTCGGCTGCAGCTCGTAACCCATCCGACGCGCCCGGCTCACCACCTGGATCGTGATGATCGAGTCCCCCCCCAGTTCAAAAAAATTATCGTTCATCCCTATCCGCCCTATACCCAGCAACTCTCCCCAGATAGCCGACAGGTCCTG
>NZ_JBTLQH010000139.1:0-639 GCF_054461575.1 Flavitalea flava | reverse complement strand
ATCCCTACCAGGCTGCCCACCTCCACCCCTTGCCCTCGCAGGTAGCCCGCTAACGCCTCCGCTCTTGCTTCCAGCTCTCCATAATCCAGCCGCTGCTCCTCATAGACCACCGCCACCGCCGACGGCGTCCGCGACGCCTGTTCTGTGAAAAGCTCCACCACCGTCTTGTCCCGTGGATACCACTGCCGGCTGCGGCCATACCCCTCCACCAAACGATCCTTTTCCCCTGCACCCAATAGCTCCAATCGCCCTATCGCCTCGTCCGGAGAGGCCACCACCGAGGCCAGCAACTGACCGTAATGATCCAGCAGCCGCTCCATCCTCGACCGACTGTACAGCCCGCTCCGGTAGGTCAGCCCCAGATCCAGCCCCCGCCCCGTTTGACCGATGCTCAGCGTCAGCTCAAATTTGGAGGTCAGCTGACCGAAGTTCTCCGTCTCCCAGCCCAATCCCCCCAGCTCTACCGGCCCCGGCTCCGGCGTATTCTCCAACACAAACATCACTCCGAACAACGGGTTGCGGCCCCCTTCCCGTTTGACCCCCACCACCTCCACCACTTTCTCGAAGGGCACCTCCTGGTGCTCATAGCCATCCAGCGTCGTTTGTTTCACCGCCCTGATCAGCTCCCGGCTGCTCATC
>NZ_JBTLQH010000138.1:0-644 GCF_054461575.1 Flavitalea flava | reverse complement strand
CCGGAAAAGCCTGAAAACATCAAAATGATGAATATCCTGGACAAGCATTTAACCCAGCATCCCACGGAAGGCGTTGAGTCTATGGTATTGCTGTTACGTGAGCTGGGCTTCCCTATTGGGCCCAAACGAGTCAGGAGGATGTTCCACCTGATGGGTCGCGAAACCCTGTACAGGCGAAAGAACCTGACCAAGCAGGGCCTCAGGCAGTTTATAAGGCCTTATCTGCTGCGGGGCATGAAGATCAACCGTCCCAACCAGGTATGGTGCACCGATATAACTTACATTCCCATGAAGACGGGGTTTATGTATTTGACGGCCATCATGGATATCTATAGCCGAAAAATCCTAGGTTGGTCCATAAGCAACTCCCTGGATGCGCAGTGGTGCAAGCAGATGCTGGAGGAAACCATAAAAGTGCATGGCAAACCGGAGATACTCAACTCAGATCAGGGCTCCCAGTACACCAGCGCGTTGTGGACCCAATATCTCGAAAAAGAGGGCATACAGATCTCGATGGATGGAAAAGGAAGGGCGCTGGACAATGTGTGGATCGAACGGTTCTGGAAGTCTCTAAAATACGATTATATCTTTTTGTGCCCGGCAGATGATGGTTTTGAACTTTATGAAGGAGTTCAAAACCACAT
>NZ_JBTLQH010000137.1:0-658 GCF_054461575.1 Flavitalea flava | reverse complement strand
GTATCCCATACAGCGCACGGTTACGCGACAGATAACCATACACCTCCGGAACCGGCTCGAAGGAATAGATCCGCAGGGCAGGGGCCAGTACATGCAGAAAAACCGTGAAAAAACCAATGTTCGCTCCCACATCCAGCACGCAGCCCTCCTGGCCCAGCCCAATACCGTGTTTCAGGTAACACAGCTCCGCAAAGATCTCCTGGTATAAAAATCGTACTTCGTTCTGATTTGCGCCCAGTATCGGTAACCCGTTTGCCAGCGTATACAGCTCTGCCGCCCGTACTTCCCGGCTCTGCAACAAACCCTGATAACGGGCCAGCAGCGGATAACGCCGCGCGTCCACCTCCACATAGGCCGTCAACTCCTGCTCAGCCCCTGCCCCATGCTGCACCGCCAGCACCTTGACCGCTCCCACACCCTCCAGTCCGCTCAGACAGCTTTCGATCTCCCCCGGTTCGATCCGGTAACCGCGGATCTTCACCTGCTCATCCCGGCGACCCAGGTACTCGATATGACCATCCGGCTGCCAGCGGCACCAATCACCCGTCCGGTACAACCGGCCCGAACCGCCCCTCCCATCTGCCGGACCGAACGGATCGGTCACAAACCGATCTGCCGTTAGCTCCGCCTCATTCAGATATCCCCGTGCCAGACCCGG
>NZ_JBTLQH010000136.1:0-698 GCF_054461575.1 Flavitalea flava | reverse complement strand
CCGATGCGCATCAGCGGCGCATCGCTCAACACAAAGCCCTGACGACGGTCCTCCTCCTCATATAACCGGATCGCTTCGGCCTGCCCAGCCTCATCCAGGCCCCGCAGATCACGCTCCGTTACCGGCATCAACACCTCCCGGTAAACAGCCCGTACCGGTACCGTAAACACCCCGGCATAAAAACTGCTGCGAAGTATGCTATGACGCCTCATCGTCCCGGTCCAGCTTGCCCCAAAGGCCGCCTTGTCTATTGCCCCCACCTCGCAACTCAGCTGCTCCACATAGGACCCCGCATGCCCGTCGTACAAACTATGGAACAACATCCCTTCCTGTAAACCGCTCAACCCGCTCAGCCCCACTAACCACTCCCGACGAGAACTTCCTTCTGCCTGCCCCAGCGGGTCCTCCATCCGCTCTCCTAAAAAGGCGTCCAGCTCCCCGGTCGTCATCACCTCCCCTAATCCATAATCAGACGGCGTATATTCCTCCCTTATTAAAACCTGGCCCGCACAATGATCGATCAGATCCGACAACACCGTCACATAGTTTTCTGCCAACCCCCGGATCGTCCCTTCTTCATAATGTAGACCGCTATAACTCCAATCCACGACCAGCTCCCCGCCCTGGACCTTCCCGTTAACCGATAGCTTCTCCTGCACTTCCTGGTCTGCCCCTATGCTCTCCCCCATCCGCTCCAC
>NZ_JBTLQH010000135.1:0-698 GCF_054461575.1 Flavitalea flava | reverse complement strand
ATGGGCGAATAAGGAAGGGGTGAAGCTGCTGGTAGGCGGGGAGTCGTTAAAGGAAGAGCTGAAGGATCGGTTGACGGGATTGGGGGCTGTGTGGAACCTGTATGGTCCGACAGAGACGACGATCTGGTCAACGCATAAGCGGCTGCAAGGCCAGGGGGGCGTAACGATCGGCAGACCGATTGCCAATACGCAGGTCTATATCACCGATAAGGAAGGATCGCTGCAACCGGTGGGCGTAGGGGGAGAGTTGTGGATAGGTGGGGCGGGTGTGTCGCGGGGCTACCTGAACGGTCCGGAGTTAACGGCAGCGCGGTTCATGGAGGACCCCTTCGGTGGTCGGTCCGGGTCGAGGGTATATCGGACGGGGGATCTGGGCCGCTGGTTACCGGATGGCGATCTGGTCTACCTGGGTCGAATAGACGATCAGGTAAAGGTGCGGGGTCACCGGATCGAACCCGGGGAGATCGAGCGGGTACTGGAACAAAGCGGACTGGTGGCTCAGGCGGTGGTGTTGGCTAAAGCGGATGTCCAGGGGGAGGTTGGGCTGATCGGCTATATGGTGGGTAAAGGGGGTAAAGGGGATATAGACCGCCAGGCGGTGCTGGGGTATGCAGGCCTTCATTTACCGGCCTATATGATTCCGTCGGAGTGGGTGGTACTGGAGCAATGGCCGCTGACGGCCAATGGAAAGATAGACC
>NZ_JBTLQH010000134.1:0-784 GCF_054461575.1 Flavitalea flava | reverse complement strand
TCCCGGCTGCCCGTATACCGGTACAACAGATAGGACCATATCCCCTGCATCAACGTGTTGACCGTGATCCGCTGCCGTTGTACATACGCAACAATCCCGGCTGTCTCCCGGCTGTTTATCCATACCTCCTCCTCCCCATACGCTCCCAATCCCTTATTCCGTTCGGCAGTCGGCTCAATAAAAGGCAGCAAGGTACTACCCTCCACTCCCTGCAGATAGCCTTCCCAATATGCCCTTTCCCCGTCCTGGTCCCGGCTCTCGATATAACGGATATAATCCTCGTAACGGTCTGCATCGACGGCTTCCGGCTCCCCGCCTGTTTGAAGCGCCTCATACACCTGCAACAGTTCCTCCAGCAGCAGCGGAAGGGACCAGCCATCCAACAGGATATGATGATGCGTCCACAACATCCGGTACCGTTCTTCTCCCAAACGCATCAGGGTTATGCGCATCAGCGGCGCATGCCGCAGATCGAAACCACGACGGCGATCCGAATCGTCATACGCTTTTATAGCTGCTTCCTGTTCGCTCGCAGGCATCATTCGCCAGTCCAGTATCTCCATCGGAATGGCAGCCTGCCGGTATACCACCTGAACCGGTATCGAAAATACATCCGCATAAAATCCACTTCGCAGGATGCTATGCCGTGCCACTATAGTTTCCCAGCTTTTCCTAAAGGCTGCCGGATCGAGTTTTTGTATCTGGCCACTGAATTGTTCGATATAGGCGCCGGCCCGCTGATCATACAGGCTGTGGAACAACATCCCTTCCTGTAAACCGCTCA
>NZ_JBTLQH010000133.1:0-810 GCF_054461575.1 Flavitalea flava | reverse complement strand
AACCCCTGGTTCACCAGCCGTAAGGCAAATAATAAGTGGTTTTTTTGGCAGGCGGGGTTATTTTTCAGGGAACCCCGCCTGCCAAAAAAAATTCCCCTGAAAGGGGAATCACAAATCGTTCGTTAAAGCCGTCAAAATATCTAATACTCAGAAAGTAAAAATTAAACCATTCAACTGAATTATAAAGACACAATCAAAAGTCTTATCAGCAGAGGCCTTGACGATTACTTATCTCTTAGGCGAACCAGTAGAGATAGGATAAAAACATAACAAGACTGATAAAACCAAGAGCTAAAAGAACTGTTTTTGCTGTGTCTCCAAGGTGAAAAGAAGGAAGCATCTTTTTCATAACAAATAAATTTTTAGGGTGAAACCAAGTTGATTAAAATAGTACGGAATTCAAAGGGGATCGGACAATCAACTGACAAATGTTGGTTTCTCTACGATTTGGTACGGATGCTAGTCTAAATAATTGATCTGTAGCGTTATAGGTTATTCTTAAGGAGTAATTCTAAAACAAAGATAATATAATTCGTGAAATTCAAAAACCTTTCGAAAATATTTTTTTGTCCTTGTTTTTCGAGGACGGCATAAAAAAACTCCAGTCAAAGGCTGGAGTTACTGAATTTGCTTGTGTCGCTACTAATCGGCTTCTGGTTTGTGCATACTGATACCATATCTGCCACTGGCTAAACTAGGATCTGGTAAACAAGTAGGCACAGGATGGACCAAGGTCCATCGGCCGAAGGCCAATTATAAACGGTTTGTGCATACTGATACCATACCTGCCACTGGCTAAACTAGGATCTG
>NZ_JBTLQH010000132.1:0-832 GCF_054461575.1 Flavitalea flava | reverse complement strand
CTAGTGTCTAGTCAATATAATATTGTCGGATAAAGTTTTTTTAGTTTTATCCGGGCCTCCTTGGTGGTAAACTGCCAATTAATTGCGGCCTTTTTACCATTCCGGTAGGATTGCCAAGCCTGTACCTCCGCTTTGATAGTTTCCATATTGTCTATTCTCCGATTGAGGCACTGTTTTGTTAATACATTCAATTCGATTTCTGCCATGTTCAACCAACTCCCGTGCTTGGGTGTATAGATAAATTCAAACCGGTCCAATATTCTTTTTGCTTCTGCGGGTGGAAAGGCTTCGTACAAAGCTCCGGGTTTATGCGTGGCTAAGTTGTCCATGACCAGGGTTATTTTAGCTGCTTTGGGATACAGATCATCGGCTATTTCCCTGATCAACTCCGCCCAATCCAATTTGGTCTTCCGCTCCGTTACTTTGACATGCCGCTTTCCTATCAATGGTTCGTTAACCATGAATATATTGCACACGCCACACCTTTCATATTCAAAATCACTGCGGGCCGCCCGTCCCCTGCCCATAGGAATCGGCACCCGCGTTTCCCGGATAAGTTGCTTTGGTGATTCGTCCATACATACCACCGGGTATTTTCGGCTATAAGGGCGTTTGTACACATCCAACACTTGTTCCATGGAGGCTACAAACTGACCATTCGCGGTAGGCGGAATTACCCATCCCTTGACTCTCCACGGTTTTAACTCGTTTTTTTTAGCACTTTTCTTACCGTCTCATGGCAAATACTGTCTACATAATTCAACTCCACCAGTTTATCGGCCAATAGCCTAAGCGTCCATTTCCCATGGCCTTTTGGTGGTTTACTGCAACT
>NZ_JBTLQH010000131.1:0-862 GCF_054461575.1 Flavitalea flava | reverse complement strand
TTCCGGCTTCCCCAATAACCGAAGGGGTATTCCCTCCAAAAGACAGTATCGACTCACGCTCCGGAGTCGTCAGCATGGAAAAGTCATCGATCTTTAGCCCTGGTTCCCATATGATGGATGTCAATAATTCTTTATAGTGACCAATCATCCGGGATATCGTCTCCTCCCGGTACAGGTCCGTGCAATATTCTATGTTTCCTTCAAGACCTTCTTTTCCTTCCGTCAGCGTAAAGGCCAGATCAAACTTCGACGTTCCATGCACCACATTCTCCCGCCGCAGCTCCAGCCCTGGCAGACTATCGGCGCCTATGTCAGCCTCCTCCATATTTTGTACCACAAACAACACATCGAATAAGGCACTTCGGCTCAGATCACGTTTCTTCACCAGGGATTCCACTACTTTTTCGAAGGGGACTTCCTGGTGCTCGAAGGCCCCCAGCGTGGTCTCCTTCACCTGCTGCAGGAACTTCCGGAAAATGGGGTTCCCGCTCAAATCGCTTCGTAACACCAGCGTATTGGTAAAATAACCGATTAAATCTTCCACTTCTCCTTGCTGCCGACCCGCAATGATACTGCCAACTACTATGTCCTCCTGACCGCTATAACGGTACAACATAACCTTAAAGGTGGCCAGCAGCGTCATGAACAAGGTCACGCCTTGCCCGCGGCAGAACTCCTGCAACGACTCGCTCACCGTCTTGTCTATCCGAAAATGCAGCCCACTTCCCCGGCTACTTTGGGTCGCAGGCCGAACATAATCCGTCGGCAGGTTCAAGGGCTCCAAACCCGTCAGCCGTTCCTGCCAGTAGCCCAGTTTCTTTTCCAATACTTCACCCCTTATATGCCGGCGCTGCCAGATCGC
>NZ_JBTLQH010000130.1:0-978 GCF_054461575.1 Flavitalea flava | reverse complement strand
CTGGAGAAGCTATTGCCGTCACCGATGCAGCCGTCCCGGATCGTATTGCTGGAGCGGTTGCCGCTGACGGTCAATGGGAAGATTGACAGCGGGGCATTGGCGGATCTGGACCGCATTGTGGAGGAGGGGTCAGGGGCAGTAGCGGCGGTCAATGAGCTGGAGGAGTCATTGGTGAAGATATGGGAAGGCTTGCTGGGTAGAGAGGGGATCGGGACGGAAGATAATTTTTTTGAGATCGGGGGTCATTCGCTGCTGGCGATCCGGTTGATTGCGGCGATCCGCAAGGAGTTGAAAATGGAGGTATCGATAGCGGAGGTGTTCGACTATGCGACGATCGGGTCCTTAGGGAGGCTGTTATCGGGCGGCCGGGGCGAGGGAGGGATGGCGGGGATCGTCCGGGCGGATCGTCCGGCGCGGATCCCGTTATCGTTTGCCCAGGAGCGGTTATGGTTCATCGATCAATTGGAAGGGAGTCATCATTATCATATGCCGCTGGTACTGCGTATGCGGGGCAGGGTGCGGGAAGAGGCATTGGAAGGGTCGCTGCGGGAGCTGGTGAACCGCCATGAAGTACTGCGGACGGTGATAGCCGAACAGGCCGGGGAGCCCTATCAACGCATAATGGGGACGGAAGGGTTTCAGTTAACGAGGCAGGAGGGTCTGAAGTACAGGACGGATCCGGTGGCGTTGGAGGGTTATCTGGACGAGTTGATCCGGCGGCCCTTCGATCTGGGAACGGATTATAAGCTCCGGGGCCACCTGATCCGGTTATCGGACCGGGAGCAGGTATTGGTGATCGTGCTGCACCATATTGCATCGGATGGCTGGTCCAATGCCCTGTTAGTGGATGAGTTGGTGGAATTATACCGGTCACAGGCAGCCGGCCGTCCGGCCGTATTGCCGGTATTGCCGATCCAATACGCAGATTATGCGATCTGGCAGCGGCAATATTTATCCGGAGAGCTGCTCACACAGAAG
>NZ_JBTLQH010000129.1:0-1034 GCF_054461575.1 Flavitalea flava | reverse complement strand
CTTCATAGATGAGCTGCGAACTGACTATCCTATTCAAGTGCTTTGTTCGGTGTTAAAAATACGGCGAAGCTGCTATTACGCTTGGAAAGCAGGCCAAACCTATCAGATAAAAGATACGGACAAAGTGATGGAAACCGAAGTGGTCTCTGTTTTTAAGGAGCATAAGCGTCGCTATGGGTCCAGGAGGATAGTCAAGGAGCTTTGCCACAGAGGGCTTGTTATAGGTCATTATAAAGCCAGGAAATTGCTTTCCCGTAATGGTTTAAGAGCTATCCAGCCAAGATCCTTTGTTCCCAAGACGACCGATAGCCGTCATAGCTATCGTGTTAGCCCGAACCTATTGAAGGAAAGAAAAGCTCCAGGCAGTCCCAACGAGGTATGGGTAGGCGATATTACCTATATTCCCATGGCGGATGGCTGCTTTCTGTATCTGTCGGTGTGGATGGACCTCTATTCCCGAAAAATTGTAGGCTGGGATCTCCGGGATCATATGCGAGAATCATTGGTGATAGAATCACTTCAAAAGGCATTAAATGTCAGAAGACTGGTCCAGCGGTTGTTGTTGCACTCTGATCGTGGAGGCCAGTACGCCGGGAATAACTTTCGTAAAAAGCTGGCGAAACATAATATTCTGCAGAGCATGAGCGACGCAGATAACCCCTATGACAACGCGCACATGGAGTCCTTCTTTTCTCGCTTCAAAGCTGAAATGCTGGAAGGTGGCGCTTTCCAGACAGTGGAGGATGCCCGTAGTGAAATATTTGAGTATATCGAGATGTACTACAACACCAAACGGCTGCATTCTTCCATAGGTTATTTATCGCCGGTTGATTTTGAGAATAACTAAATCGATAGTATTATGAACACTGTGAATAGTCCTCCAAAAAGCCCGAAACATAATCATGTCAAAGAACAACGATGCACCGATGTCCGGAAATATTCCTGGCAGGTTGCTCCCCAGCAGAGCCTGCTTCCGTTTCTTTCCGGCAAAACAAATGTAACCAAACCAAGTAATGATACAAAAAATAAATACC
>NZ_JBTLQH010000128.1:0-1057 GCF_054461575.1 Flavitalea flava | reverse complement strand
GCGGGGAAATTGAGCGTACGGGTGCGGCCGGATCAACTGGCCTATGGGTTGTATACGTCCGGTTCGACGGGTCGTCCCAAGGGGGTGCTGATCGAACATGGGAACCTGGTCAATTTTTTGTTGAGTCTATCGGAGGAACTGGAGGCGGACGGGTCGATGCGCATGTTATCGGTAACGGGTTATGGATTTGATATATGTTACCTGGAATGGTACCTGCCGCTGATCGTGGGGGGGGAGCTGGTGCTGTCGAGCCGGGAAACGGCGCAGGACGGGTCGTTGTTGTTGAGGGCGGTGGAGCAGCATCGTCCGACGCATATGCAGGCGACGCCCTCGGGCTGGGAGGTACTGCTGTCAGGGGGATGGGCGAATAAGGAAGGGGTGAAGCTGCTGGTAGGCGGGGAGTCGTTAAAGGAAGAGCTGAAGGATCGGTTGACGGCGTTGGGGGCGGCGTGGAACCTGTACGGTCCGACGGAGACGACGATCTGGTCAACGCTCAAACGGCTGCAAGCCCAGGGGAGCGTAACGCTCGGGCGTCCGATTGCCAATACGCAGATCTATATACGGGATATGGCAGGGGAGCTTCAACCGGTGGGTGTAGGAGGCGAGTTGTGGATAGGGGGCAAGGGAGTGGCGCGGGGCTACCTGAACCGGCCAGAGTTAACGGCAGCGCGGTTCGAGGCGGATCCTTTGGGGGACCAGCCGGGATCGCGGGTATACCGGACGGGGGATCTGGGCCGCTGGTTACCGGACGGGGAGATCGAATACCAGGGTCGTATAGACGATCAGGTAAAGGTGCGGGGTCACCGGATCGAACCCGGGGAGATCGAGCGGGTACTGGAACAAAGCGGGCTGGTGGGCCAGGCGGTGGTGGTGGCCAAAGCGGATGTCCAGGGGGAGGTTGGGCTGATCGGTTATGTGGTGGGAAAATCGGGTAAAAGGGAGATAGACCGCGAAGAGCTACTGGCTTATTTAGGCAGTCGTTTACCGGCCTATATGATTCCGTCGGAGTGGGTGGTACTGGAGCAATGGCCGCTGACGGCCAATGGAAAGATAGACC
>NZ_JBTLQH010000127.1:0-1153 GCF_054461575.1 Flavitalea flava | reverse complement strand
CCCCACTCACCCGGCTGCGCAAGGCCAGCGTATTGGCAAAAAAACCGATCAGCCCTTCCAGCTCCGCCTGCTGCCGACCCGCAATCGAACTGCCGATACAGATATCTTCCTGGCCCGTATAACGATACAGTAATAGCTTAAATACGCTCAGCAGCGTCATGTATAAGGTCGCCCCTTCCCGGTGCGACAGCTCCGTCAAACCCGCCCGCAGCTCTTGACCCAGCACCCGGCTCACCCGCCCTCCGGTTAGGTCCCCCCCTAATGCGCACCGGTAGTCTGCCGGCAGCTCCAGACGCGAGAACCCCTCCAGCTGCCTCTTCCAGTAACCCACCTTTTTAGCGAACCCCTCTCCCGACAACTGCTCCCGCTGCCACAACGCATAATCCCCATACTGAACCCCCAGCGGCGATAGCGCCGCCGGCCTGCCAGCCTTATAGGCTCCGTAAAACGCCCCGAACTCCCCCACCAGGATACTGCCCGACCAGCCATCCGAAGCAATATGATGCATCGTGGCCACCAGCACATGTTCCTGCGCCGTCAGCCGGATCAGGTGCGCACGAAGCTGGGACTCAGTCGACAGATCAAAGGGACGATTCACCAACTCCCCCACCAAACGACGTAAGGCCTGCCCATCTTCCCGGTAAACAGGATCTTCGATCACCGATAAGCTCCACAGATCTTTGTCCATCACCTGCTGATAAGGTACCCCGTCCTGCTGACCGATCACCGTCCGTAACACTTCATGGCGGTTAACCACACTACGGAAGGCATGTTCCAATGCCTTTGCGTCCAACTCCCCCTTAAAACGAAGGATCGAGGGCACATGATAGGCCGTACTGCCTTCCAACTGATCGATGAACCACAATCGTTCCTGCGAAAAAGACAAGGGTAACCTTCCCATCCGCGCATCGGCTGCCATCACCGCAATCCGGGACGACCCGTCCAGCTTCGTTGACTTCCAACGCTCCTCCCGCAACAGATCGACGATCTGAGCCTTGTTAGTCTTTATCGCTTCCAGAAACCCAGCTTCAACCCCTGTCCCTTTCGGTATTTTTATCCGAAGCTGATCTTCATGGAGGATGATCCCTATCCCTGCTTTTTTAGCCGCATGAAGCAAACTAATCGCGGTACTGAATAACATAATTATTGTTTT
>NZ_JBTLQH010000126.1:0-1178 GCF_054461575.1 Flavitalea flava | reverse complement strand
AGTTGGGCCTTTTTGATACAGCGTCATACGATCCTTCGCAGCGGTTTTTATCCTTCGGTATTCGCACAGCCGGTTCAGGCGGTTTACCGGGAGGCGGTCCTGCCGATCGTGGAAAAAGATTACCGCAATCTGTCTTCGGCCGGGCAGGAGACGGCCATCCGGATATATGCGGAAACGGACCGGCAGCAGGGTTTTGATTATAGGGTGGCGCCCCTGATGCGGATCAGCCTGCTTCGATTGGGAGAAACCCGATACCGGATGCTGTGGACGCATCATCATATTTTACTGGACGGATGGTCCGTGCAGGTATTGGTGGAAGAACTATTAACCTGTTATGAAGGATTGGTGACGGGCAAAGGGCTACCCCGCCAAGAGTCATGTATAGATCAATCCGCAAATGGTGAAGACAATTACGGGGATTATATTCATTACCTGTCCGGCGTGGACCGGGAAAAAGAGGAGGCATACTGGCGTGGCTATCTATCCGGGGTAACCGAAGGCACGCTGCTGCCATTTATTACCGCAACGGCTGCCCGGAACAAGGGCGCAGCAGTGTATCAAGAAAATGCATGGCATTTGTCTGCTGCAGAGACAAACCAGATCGTTCGTTTTTCGCAAAGACACCGGTTGACGGTCAATACGCTGATGCAGGGAGTATGGTCTTATTTATTGTACCGCTACAGCGGCCAGTCCGATATCGTGTATGGGGTAACGGTATCAGGCCGGCCGGAGGGTTTGGCGGGAGTGGAGAAGCGGGTTGGTCTGTATATCAATACGCTGCCTTTTCATGGGCGGATCGACCAGGAGGAGTCCGTGCTGTGCTGGCTGGAGCGTATCCAGCAGGAGCAGTCGGCAAGCCGGTCCTTCCAGCATACGGGGCTGAGCGATATCCAACGATGGCTGGGTCTTCCGGGGGACCTGTTCGACAGCCTGCTGGTCTTCGAGAACTATCCCGTCAGCAAAGTGATCAACTCCCGGTCATGGTCACTTGATATGGAGGACATTCGCGTCCATGAGCAGGATAATTATCCCCTGGGTATTACGATAATGGCCGGAGAGCAAATCAGTATCCGGTTCCGGTATAATGCGCTGCTGCTGGCAGCTACCTATATAACAGCGATCCGTGGTCATTTTGAGCAGGTACTGCTGCAAGTGACCGGTGAGGCCGGGGCTGTTCT
>NZ_JBTLQH010000125.1:0-1186 GCF_054461575.1 Flavitalea flava | reverse complement strand
TAAATGTGGGGCCCACCGCCCGCGGTGAATTCGATTACCGGGCAAATAATGCCCTGGACAGTCTTTCGCAATGGATGCATGGCAACAGCAAATCGATTTATAATTGCAGCTTTGCCCCGGAAACTTTCCAGGTCCCGGCTAATGATAAACTTACTTATAATGCGGGTGCCAAACGGTTGTATGTGCATCTATTTGAGTACCCTTCAACAGGCTCCCTGGTTCTACCCGGGTACAAAGGCAAAATAAAATATGCGCAGTTCCTGCATGATAATTCTGAATTGTTGTATAAGGAGCAGGGCAGTGATATTGTGCTGACGCTTCCGGAGAAAAAACCTGGTTATGAAATACCGGTGGTAGAATTGGTATTAAATTAATTATGTTAAATTACCAATTCATCGGAGGTTGAAATTTATTTTAACCTCTATCATTCGCTTTGCAACGCTTTCACCGGGTTGGCCAGCGCTGCCTTTATGGTCTGGAAGCCGATGGTGAGCAATCCAATCGATAAAGCGGTCAGGCCTGTTGCCACAAACATCCATACTGACAAGGATACCCTGTAGGTAAAGTTTTGCAGCCATTTCTGCATAATATACCAGGCCAGGGGTGATGCGATAACAAAGGAAATCCCGATAAGCCATAAGAACTCCCGAATGAATAAAAAAGAAATATTAGCCAGGGAAGCGCCGAGCACTTTCCGGACGCCCACCTCCTTAACCCGATGGGAAGTCGTGAAAAGGATGAGACCATACAAACCCAGACAACTGATGGTATGGGCTATCGCTGCGAAGACCTTAAAGATCATCGATAGTTTTTCTTCCTCCTCATAGAACCGGGCAATCGTCTCGTTGAGGAACTGATGCTGGAAGAGCGTTTCGGGGAAATGACCGTTGAATATTTTTTCGATGGCAGCAAGGATAGTACCCATATTCCGGCCGCTTAGTTTTATACCCGCCATCCTGTAGCTGCTTTTTTGGGTCGATATGGCAGCCGGATCGATTGGGTCACGCAGGGAATGCTCATGAAAATCCCTGACGACTCCCACTATGGGGCCTTTTGAATTACCCAGATAGATATATTTTCCAAGCGCTTCGCGGGGGCCTTTGACCCCTTCTTTTGTGCGCCAGGCATGTTCATTAGCTCTAAGGTGGAAGTCCTGAACGAGCGAGGTAGTACGAATCGTTAGCCA
>NZ_JBTLQH010000124.1:0-1208 GCF_054461575.1 Flavitalea flava | reverse complement strand
CCAAAGGCCCTCGTCCCGACTTCGTCGGTACGGTTTTGTTTTCCCGTTCGCTTTGACGAGCAAGCTCGACAAGCTACTGGAAAAAACAAAACCCCTCGCTATTCGCGAGGGGCCTTTGTTGCCCGACTTGGATTCGAACCAAGACAAACAGTACCAAAAACTTCGGGGCTGTTTTATTTACATTGATACTTAGTGCGTTTATGTATCTAAAAAATATTTATAAGAGCTAAAAATTACCCCTAACTGTAGGGCTAAGTGTAGGGCAAAATACAAAATTTACCGCACCCTGAAATGATCTTAGATTAACATCAAAATAAATTCAACCTTGAAAAGCCGATTAATGTCGTTTTTTTTATTTTGGTCGATTTTCAAAGAACCTTTACCTGCCCGCATTATTGAAAGAGGGACCGTAAGGAATAGGCTTGTGGCAGAAGCCGCTTCCAGAACCCATTCATCAGAATTTGACCGGCCTGTTAAAGCCGTTTACAAATATTAGGCGGGATGCCGGAAGTGGTAGCTAATTATGTCCAGGGGGGCGATCTTACAAGATGCACTCAAACGCTTGATGACCTTATCACCTCGCTACGGACTGATTTTGCATTTCAGCAAGAGAGGTGATCATTCAATATTTTGTAAACAAAATCAAACTTTTTTTGAGAGGATAATCCATTTTCAGGTTGATTATTCAGTACGAACCAAGATGACCTGATAATTAGAATTTTGGATTTCCTGACTAAAAAGGAAATTTGAAATAGAAATGAAAAATTCCGCATTGTCGGCAGTTTTTAAAAATTGAAAACTTCCTGTGTTACCCTTCTGGACGAATATCAATCCAGTTTGTTGCGGACTTTTCGGTTCTGGCAAGTATAATGTTTTGAATTATAGGTTTATCCAAATATTATTGCCGTCTCCACATAGCTCCCAGGCAATTCGTATTCGCTTGCCAATTCTTCGTTTGAGCTATTGCTTTCAATTTCAATCCCTGCGTTTTTTATCCCCTCAAAATTTATAAGAACCATATTCAATGTTGGTGTTATAATTTGTATTTCCTTATTGGCGTTCTATTAACGCAAGCGCATATCCGTTAAAAAAGATCATTTATTGATCAGCGTTTGGATAATAACAAGTCTCACTATAACACTCCCCATATTCGAGACCAAAAGGTTAGGGTGTTAAGTTAAGATTTGTCTTGCGGTATTCATAGATCA
>NZ_JBTLQH010000123.1:0-1219 GCF_054461575.1 Flavitalea flava | reverse complement strand
GCGCGTCGGACCTGGCCTATGTGATCTATACGTCGGGTTCGACGGGCCAATCCAAGGGGGTGCTGGTGGAACACCGCAGTCTGGTGGATTATGTATATGGACTGGAGGATCGGACGGGAATGGGTGCGTGTAAATCCTATGCGCTGGTCTCGACGATATCGGCGGATCTGGGCAATACGGTGATCTATAGTGCCTTGCTGAGCGGCGGGACGCTGCATGTGCTGTCGGCAGGGGCGGTGCATGATGGCGGTGCGGTGCGGTCCTATTTTGCGCGTCACCGGATAGATTGTTTGAAAATCGTGCCCTCGCATTGGAAGGCGCTGAGTCAGGCGGGTGGGCTGATCGTGCCGGAGCGTTTATTGGTGTTTGGGGGGGAGGCGTTGCCGTGGGAATGGGTAGCAGAGCTGCGCAAGGGTGGGAACGGCTGCCGGATCATCAATCACTATGGTCCAACAGAAACGACGATCGGCAAATTATTGTATGAGCCGGAGTTGGGGGTCGATGGGGAGGAAGGAGCGGGGTTGGGGGGTACGGTTCCGATCGGCCAACCGTTTGGCAATACGGAGGTTTATGTGCTGAACGGGGAGGGGTCATTGTGCCCGGAGGGTGTTGCGGGCGAATTATATATCGGAGGCGATGGATTGGCGCGGGGGTACCTGAACCGTCCGCAGTTAACTTCCGAAAAGTTTGTAGAGAACCGCATTGGGCTCCAGGCAGGGTCCAGGCTGTACGGGACAGGCGATCTGGTCCGTTGGCTACCGGGCGGGGACATGGCGTTCCTGGGGCGGATAGACGACCAGGTAAAGATCCGTGGATACCGGGTAGAGCCGGGGGAGGTGGAGAGCGTGCTGCGCGAAGGCCCGGGAGTGAGTCAGGCGGTGGTGGTGGTGGACAAAGCCGGCAAGGGAGCCAACCGGTTGGTAGGCTATATAGTTGGGACAGCGGCATATGACCGGGAAGGGGTGTGGAATTTTCTGCAAAGCCGGTTGCCGGATTATCTGCTGCCGTCGGTATTGGTGAAAATGGAAGCCCTGCCCTTGACGGCCAATGGAAAAGTGGACAAAAAGGCGTTGCCGGACCCGGAGGGAACCGCACAGGGGAAGGACCGTTATGAAGGCCCTTCAAACGAAATAGAAAAAAAATTAGTTGCCGTCTGGGAAGAATTATTAGGTGTGGAACGGATAGGGATCCACGATAATTTTTTCGAGCTGGGAGGGCA
>NZ_JBTLQH010000122.1:0-1272 GCF_054461575.1 Flavitalea flava | reverse complement strand
CCAAAACCGATGACCTTTCACCGGATACAGAGAACGGCACCGGGGAATTTATGACCACCGACCAGGGTGTGCGGATCAATGATGATCAGAACTCACTGAAAGCGGGAGATCGCGGTTCTACGCTCCTGGAAGATTTTATACTACGTGAAAAGATCACCCATTTCGATCACGAACGAATTCCGGAAAGGATCGTACATGCCCGGGGATCGGGAGCACATGGCGTCTTTGAACTCTACAAACCGCAGAAGGCGCTTACCAAGGCAGGATTTTTGAACGATACCAGTATAAAAACCCCCGTCTTTGTGCGGTTCTCCACCGTTGCCGGCTCACGCGGCTCAACCGATCTGCCCAGGGATGTCCGAGGTTTTGCCGTTAAATTTTATACGCAGGAAGGTAATTTCGACCTGGTGGGCAATAATATGCCGGTATTCTTTATCCAGGATGCGATTAAATTTCCCGATCTGATCCATGCGGTCAAACCGGAACCCGACAGGGAAATTCCGCAGGCAGCTTCTGCGCATGACACCTTCTGGGACTTTATTTCCCTGATGCCGGAATCCACCCATATGATCATGTGGCTGATGAGCGACCGGGCCATTCCCCGTAGCCTGCGTATGATGGAAGGATTCGGGGTTCACACCTTTCGCCTGATCAATGAAAAAGGAGAATCGAATTTTGTAAAATTCCATTGGAAACCTTTATTAGGGATACATTCGGTAGCCTGGGACGAAGCGCAAGTCATTTCCGGCAAGGATCCGGATTTTCATCGCCGCGATCTCTGGGAGGCCATCGAAAGCGGTAATTTTCCGGAGTGGGAATTAGGCATACAGGTAGTTCCGGAAAAAGATGAACATGCCTTTGACTTCGATCTGCTCGATCCTACCAAACTGATCCCGGAGGAACTGGTGCCCGTGCAACGGATCGGTAAAATGACGCTCAATCGTAATCCGGACAATTTTTTTGCGGAAACAGAACAGGTCGCCTTTCATGTCGGCAATATCGTTCCGGGCATAGATTTCACCAATGATCCCTTGATGCAGGGGCGTTTGTTCTCCTATACCGATACACAGCTCATCCGTCTGGGAGGACCGAATTTTCACGAGATTCCCATCAACCGGCCTATCGTACCCGTGCACAATAATCAGCGGGATGGGTTTATGCGTCAAACCATCAACACCGGCAAGGTCAGTTATCATCCCAACTCCATGGGAGGCGGATGCCCCTTCCAGGCAAAAATGTCGGAAGGCGGGTTTAGTTCCTATGCCGAAAGGA
>NZ_JBTLQH010000121.1:0-1329 GCF_054461575.1 Flavitalea flava | reverse complement strand
GGCTAAGACATAAGAGGTTAACTGTATACGTTCTATTTTTCACAAAGAACGGATGCAGTTAACAAGCCGAAGGCTAAATCATAAGAGGTTAACCATAAAAACAGTAATCCGGATGGGACTACATTTACGTTAAGTCCGATCCGGATTACTAAAAGTCTCCACTGTCCAAAGTCCTACGCTTCCGCAACTATTTTCGCCCGTTGTTCCCCTCCCATCAGCTCGACACTCCGCTGTATAAAAGTGGTAAGGCCATTGCCTTTCAGCAGCCCCTGGGACAACAAGGCCAGGTCCGCCAGATTATGTACCAGTTTCTCCTGCTTTGTTTTATCCTCCTCTTTTATTACGGTTTGGAAGATCGGATGATTGCCATTGACCGTTAGTGTAACCTCATCGGGCATATTGGCATAAAAACTTCCCATTGGACCATTCATGGCTGCCATATCTTTCATGCGCCGCATAAATTCCGGTCTGGTCGCAATTACCGGCGGGGCTTCCGGGCTCAGACCTTTGATTTCTACCGTTACATGTAATTCCGGAACCTGGCGGCTGAACAATTCTTTCAGACTGGTCTCTTCCTGCTCGTTCAGAACGGTTGCAGATTCCCCTTCAGCCTTATCGATCAGATTGTCGGCAATGTCCGCATCCACCCTGGAAAAATGTGCGTCCTGCCATTTGGTTTCCATCTGGTTGATAAATGCCGCATCGACCATCGTTTCCATCTTTACCACCGTGTATCCCTTAGCCAGGGCCTGTTGGATATAACTATCCTGCTGCACAGGATTGGTCGTGTATAAAATGACAAGTTTACCTTCTTTGTTCTTTTGCAATCCTTCGGCTACTGCCCTGTATTCGTCCAGTGTATAAAATGTTCCGCCTTTTACATCTTCCATGATATTGAACCGGCCTGCTTTTTCCAGGAATTTATCGTCGGTCATCATACCATATTTCACGAACAGTCCCAGACTCTCCCATTTTCCCTCGAATTCCTTTCTCTCCTTATTGAATATTTCCTCCAGCTTATCGGCTACTTTCCGGGTAATATGATTATTGATCTTTTTCACATTCGGGTCGCCTTGTAAATAACTACGGCTGACATTCAATGGTATATCCGGACTGTCGATAACCCCATGCAACAACATTAAAAATTCGGGAACGATATCCTTTACCTCGTCTGTGACAAAGACCTGGTTGCTGTATAATTGTATCTTATCCTTCTGGATCTCATAACTCTGTTTGATCTTCGGGAAATAGAGTATGCCGGTTAGGTTAAAAGGGTAATCTACATTCAAATGGATCCAAAAAAGAGGCGCCTCCCCATAAGGATAAAGC
>NZ_JBTLQH010000120.1:0-1418 GCF_054461575.1 Flavitalea flava | reverse complement strand
AATCATTGTTGTCCGGATAAATCCGGGTTAAAATAGTCTGTATCCTTTTATTGAAGCGGGATACAGGTTAAAAATCGGTTGTTTCAATTTGGGGGGTAGCTCCCCCCGGATCAATTACGGTGTAAAGGCAAAGGAGGCATTATTGGTTTTTCTCCAGGCCTTATAGGTGTCCCTGATGAAGTCCAATAGTTCAACATAGCTCATCAGGTGCAATCGGATAACGGTGATCATGTTGGCAAAGGATTTTTTAGTAGCAGCTTTCTTTCGGATGACGACCATTAAAAGCTGGGCAATCAATACGCAATAGACCTGCATCTTAATGGCGTTGGGGCTTTCTCCCCAAAAGTAACGCAACGGAAAGTTCTGCTTGATCTGTTTGAACAGCAGCTCGATCATCCACCGGTTTTTGTAGATGGTCGCTATCTGCGTGGCCGGCAAGTTGATGTTGTTGGTAGCATAGGCGTAAACTTTGCCATCCTCTGTTTTAAACAGGATGCGCCTGAGCTTCAGCCTTTCGGTCACCATTCCGTTTACTTTGACAGCTACCGTGATCAATTGCTCTTTGATAACTCCTTTGGCCTTTTGCTTTCGGGTCTTGTCGACCAGTACCTTAGTAACATGAAAAACGGCGTTCTCCCGCATTCGGGTAACAAACCATATTTTCTGTTTCGTCCATCTGGCATAGTACTGATAGGCAGTATAAGCTTTGTCAAAGACAATCCAGCTATCAGCAGGCAATTTCAGGTGGTACAGGAATTTTTGGTCATGCTCTCTGGCGGCCGTTATGCGGACGAACTCCGTTACTCCGCTGAAGGCGTCCATCAGGGCATGCACTTTGATCCCTCCCTTTTTACGGGCTCCGTCCAGCCGGTTGCGGCCAACGCCCCGCAGGATCTCGCTGAACAACTGGATGGTAGTGCTGTCGATGACCTTTAAGTTCCTTATACTCAACCCCTTTAACCGGCTGTCCGAGATAAAGGAATGGTATTGGGCCAGTAATCCGTAATAAATCGTTTCAAAGACCTGGTAGCTACGCTTGTTATTGGCATCAGAAAGGGTACTACGGGCGGGCGCCTTATCCAGCCCCAGATGGGACAGCTTGCCTTCACAGGCCAGCATCCCTTCGCAGACCTCCCGGAGTCCATTACAGTAGCTGAATACGCCGTACAAGAGGCTTACTAAGTGAACCCGCAGGGGTAATCGCTTATAGTACCGATTGGACTTATGTTTTCGATTCGCTGCATAGATGATCGAGTTCGGTACAACATCCAATATTTGTGACAGAACCGGCTGTCCGGAGAATTTTTTATCTTCGCCCATGGTATTTTGAGTGTGGTAATTCAAAATTAACCATTGGGCGGTTCTTCGGAGCTGCCCTTTTTATTTTTAAACCCCGACTTTAGTCGGACAATAGTGAT
>NZ_JBTLQH010000119.1:0-1592 GCF_054461575.1 Flavitalea flava | reverse complement strand
GTTTCGCGCAGGTAATCAGACAGGGCTTCTATCCGCCTGTTCAGCTCCCCATAGGACAACCCCCTGCCCCGATGAACCACCGCTATCCTGTCCCCGCCTTCCTCTATTCGCCTGGTCAAAAAGCCCAACAATGAAAAATGACCAGTCAAAAGATCGCCCGGTAATTTTTTTACGGCCAACGTCTTATCTCTATGGCTTGTTCCAGTTACCTCTGCAATTTTTATCCCTGACTCAGTTAACCCGCTGCTGTATCCCAGTAATAGGGACCGCTCCGTGGACGGCAGCATCGGCAGCTGTCCGATCCGGAGATCCGGAGCTGCTACCACCGCTTGCAGCAATTCTTTATAATGAAGGACCATCCGGGATATCGTCTCCTCCCGGTACAGGTCCGTGCAGTATTCAATATTTCCTTCCAGGCCTTCTTTTCCTTCAGTCAGCGTAAAGGCCAGATCAAACTTCGAAGTTCCCTGTGCAATATTCTCCCGCCGCAGCTCCAGTCCGGGCAGGCTATCGGCGGCGATGTCTGCCTCCTCCATATTTTGTACCACAAACAACACATCGAATAAGGCACTTCGGCTCAGATCACGTTTCCTTACCACCGATTCCACCACTTTTTCGAAAGGCACCTCCTGGTGCTCGAAGGCCCCCAGCGTGGTCTCCTTCACCTGCTGCAGGAACTCCCTGAAAACAGGATTACCCCCTAAATCGCTGCGCAACACCAACGTATTGGTAAAATAACCGATTAAATCTTCCACTTCTCCTTGCTGCCGACCCGCAATGATACTGCCAACTGCTATGTCCTCCTGACCGCTATAACGGTACAACATAACCTTAAAGGTGGCCAGCAGCGTCATGAACACGGTCACGCCTTGCCCGCGGCAGAACCCCTGCAAGGATTCACTTACCAGCTTGTCTAACCGAAAAAATAACCCGCCTCCCCGGCCACTTTGTGTCGCAGGCCGAACATAATCCGTCGGCAGGTTCAAGGGCTCCAAACCCCTCAGCCGGTCCTGCCAGTAACCCAGTTTCTTTTCCCATACCTGCCCGGTCAGTTGCCCCCGCTGCCAGATCGCATAATCCGCATACTGCAAGGGCAAGGCCGCTAAGTACATCGAACTTCCTTCCCTATACGCCCTGTACCCGTTCACCAGTTCCTTCACCAGGATCGCGTTGGACCACCCGTCCGAGGCAATGTGATGCACCACCAGTACTAGCATCCATTCCTGGTCCCCCACCCGGATCAGGGTCGCCCGTAGCGTATAATCTCTGGACAGATCGAACGGCGACCGGATCAACTCCCCTAGATAAGCGGACAGAGCTGCCCGGTCCGCTCTTTTTAGCGCTCTATCCTCAAGCATAGTCATCCGCCAACCGGCGCCATCCAATACCCGTTGACTGGCTTTACCCTCCTGTTCGGTGATCACGGTCCGCAGTACTTCGTGCCGGTTCACCACCGCCTGAAAGGCATAGACCAACGCTTCTTCATTCACCTGGCCTTGCAGCCCTAATATCAGGGGCATATGGTAGGCTACACTTCCTTCCAGTTTATCGATGAACCATAACCGCTCCTGCGCAAACGATAACGGGATCCG
>NZ_JBTLQH010000118.1:0-1745 GCF_054461575.1 Flavitalea flava | reverse complement strand
GAGGAGTATCAATTAAGTCAGGAGATCAATAGCTGCTATTGTGATTATCCCAGGGATATAACGGTAACGGGGCTGTTTGCGGAGCAGGTGTTGCTGAGCCCTGAATCGGTGGCGTTGGTCTATGAAAGGGAGTCGGTGAGTTACCGGGAACTGGATGAGCGATCGAACCGGCTGGCGCATTACCTGCGGAAAAAAGGAGTAGGTACGGGGAGTCTGGTAGGGCTTTGCCTGGAACGATCGCTGGAGATGATCGTGGGTATGCTCGGGATCATGAAAGCGGGAGGGGCTTATGTTCCGATCGAATCGGATTATCCGGACGAGCGGATCAGTTATATGCTGGAAGATAGTTGTTGCCGGGTGTTGCTGACGGGAGGGGAACAAAAGGCAAGACTGGCAGGTCTTATAGGATCAGCCAAAGGCGGCAAGGTGTCACAGTTGGTGGATATAGGGGCCGGGAGAGCTTGGGAAGAGATTTCACGGGAGGCTAAAAGCCGTCTGCGGGTCCGGTTGAGGCCGGATCACCTGGCTTATGTGATCTATACCTCCGGAACAACGGGGGCCTCCAAAGGGGTGATGATCGGGCATGGGAACCTGGTGGATTATGTGTATGGGTTGGATGATCGGACGGGAATCCGTGCCTGTAAGACGTTTGCCCTGGTATCGACCTTGTCGGCGGACCTGGGCAATACGGTGATCTATAGTTCCTTGCTGTCTGGCGGAGCGCTGCATGTGCTGTCCGGAACAGTTGTCACGGATGGTCAGCTGATGCGTGATTATTTTAAGGAACACCGGATAGCCTGTTTGAAAATAGTGCCCTCTCATTGGAAGGCATTGAGCCAGGGGGAAGAATTGTTGCTGCCCGGAGAGCTGCTGATATTCGGGGGAGAGGCCTTACCGTATTCAACGGTATCGGCGATCCGTTCATCGGGAGCAGCCTGCCGGATCATCAATCATTATGGCCCTACGGAAACTACGATAGGGAAGTTATTGTATGAGGTGATGCCCGAAGAGCGGGGAACAGATCCAGGCGGAACGGTACTGATAGGAAAACCATTTTCCAATACGGTAGTATATGTGCTGAACCGTGAGGGAGGATTATGCCCGTCAGGGATAGCGGGAGAATTGTATATCGGCGGCGAAGGGGTAGGGCGAGGGTACCTGAACCGGGAGGCACTGACCTCAGAACGATTTATGGAGGATCGGTTTGATCCGGGCAGTGGCCGTCGGGTATACCGAACGGGAGACCTGGTACGCTGGGAGGCAGACGGGAATATCGGGTTTCTGGGTCGTGTGGATGACCAGGTGAAGATCCGGGGCTACCGGGTAGAATTGGGGGAGATCGGAACGGTATTGTCACAGAGTGCCCTGGTTCGATCAGCCGTGGTAGTGATGAAGGAGGACGGATCCGGAAATAAACGATTGGTGGGTTATGTGGTACCGGAAGGGGAAGGAGAAGAAGGAGAGTGGCCGCAAAGGCGGCAAGAGCTGCAGGGGTATTTGCGAAGCCGTTTACCGGACTACATGGTACCGGCCTTCCTGGTAGCGATGACCGAACTGCCGTTGACGGCCAATGGCAAGATAGACAAACAGGCATTGCCCGATCCGGAAGCAGATGAGAGGTTGCAAAGCCGGTACCAGGCACCGCGAAACGAATTGGAACGGCAATTGGCTGCCATCTGGGAAGAACTGCTGGGCGTAGACCGAATAGGTATACATGATAATTTTTTCGAACTGGGCGGACATTC
>NZ_JBTLQH010000117.1:0-1745 GCF_054461575.1 Flavitalea flava | reverse complement strand
GAACTGGGTGGTGATTCGATCGTTTCGATCCAGGTAGTAAGCCGGGCACGACGCCTGGGATATACCCATCTGCAGGTGGTGGATCTTTTCGATTACCAAACGATAGACCGGCTATCATCCATTATGACTGTTCCGGGTAGAGGCGGACAAAAAGAAAACTTTACGGAAGAGAATGTCTTGCAGGGCAATAGCGGTTTGTTACCTGTTCAGCAATGGTTTTTCGGGCAGGAAGGTGCTTGTGTGTCTCATTTTAATCAAAGCGTATTGCTTGGTTTGGATAAAAGGGTTAGCGCCGAAGCGCTGCAGGTGGCGGTGGCGGAGTTACTGCGCCATCATGATGCGCTCCGGTTCCGTTATCGCCGTACGGCCGGGGTATGGGAACAGGAATATATGCCTTACACGGGGAAAGTTTCCGGCAGCCTGGTGGTGGAGGAGACAGGAGATAGGGAGCTGGTAGCGAGGGCGGGGTATTATCAACGCAGTCTTCAAATAACGGAAGGGGATTTGTTTCGGGCGGTATTGTTCCTGACGGGAGCGGAAGAAACACAAAACCGTCTGTTGCTGGTGATCCATCACCTGGTGGTGGACGGGGTGTCGTGGCGGATCCTGTTGGAAGACCTGGAGCTGTTAATAACGGAGATAAACAAATATAAGAACGAAAGAGCGGAAGATATGCAGGCAGGCTTGTCCTCCTGTCTGGGCAAAAAGAGTGCATCCTACGGTTCGTGGTATGAGAGCCTGGTGGCCTATGGGAACCGCATGCGGGTAGTGGGTCAGACGGGTTACTGGGAGTCGGTGACATCCCAATACAGGCCCTTGCGGGTGGATAGGGCAGGGGATGACGTTGTGCGGCACAAGGACATGGGTGTTTGGCGGGTACGGCTGGGGGAGGAACAGACGCTTCGGTTGTTGCAGGAAGCGCCTCGTGCCTATCATACGGAGATCAATGATCTGCTGCTGGCGGCCTTGGGTCGCCAGTTGTGCCGGTGGAGCGGGCGGCAGTCGGTGGTGATCGGTTTGGAGGGTCATGGGCGTGAAGAGATCGGCGGGGTGGATGCGAGCCGGACGGTAGGCTGGTTTACGAGTGTGTATCCGGTGGCCTTGACGGCAGGCAGCGGTTTGCAGGAAGGAAGTCTGATCCGGGGGGTGAAGGAACAGATACGGCAAATAGAGGATAAGGGGTTGGGTTATGGGGTGCTGAAGTATATCCGTGGGGTTAGGAGTCTTCAGGGGGTTCAGCCCTGGGACCTGGTGTTCAATTATATGGGTCGTCTGGATAATGTGGTAAAGGGAAGAGCGTGGTTCAGGGGTGCGCAGGAAGAGGTGGGGGATACGGTGAGTGAGGAGCATGTGATGACAGAGCGAATGATCGTGAACGGTATGGTGCAGGGAGGAGAACTGGTAATACAATGGTGGTACAGCCGGCTACATTATACAGAAGAGACGATCCGGGAACTGGCGGAAGGGTATGTGGAGACGTTGAGCGGGGTCATCGACCATTGCTGCCGGCAGGCGCAGACGGGTAGGGTGCATAGTCCATCGGATTATGGGTTGGTCGGCGTGATGAGTTGCCCGGAGCTGGACCGGTTCCTGGAAGAACCGGCGGAAGAGGGAGCAAAAAAGAGAGCAGAAGAGGGGAAGGGAAGACCGCGCGGGGAAGGGCTGACCGATCTGTACCGGCTAAGCGGCTTACAGGAAGGCATGTTGTTCCATAGTTTGTTTGATAACCAGGCAGGGGCTTATAT
>NZ_JBTLQH010000116.1:0-1831 GCF_054461575.1 Flavitalea flava | reverse complement strand
GGGTATTAGGTGTCACGAACAAATGAAGAGTTCTTTGAATTTAACATTTGATGCTTTGTAAAAGATGGGAGTTGGCCTCCCGGAATCGACGTGCAGGCGTTGGTTTCAAACTACTTCTAAGCTGCTGCGGTTAAGTAGCCGTGGTTGGGAGCGTTAGGAGAAAAGGCATCATTAAAGGTGTCAGGTGAGTTGTAAGAAGACGAACGCAAGTAAACCTCCGATGAGGTGTCGAAAGGGTCAGATGATGTCAAAACCGGGTACAATACCGACCTGGGATAAGCAAGAGAAATACCTGATTATGCTCTTGCGGCATCCGGCATACAGGAGGCGTGATCTTACAGCAGGCTTTTGCAAGGAACGTGAGAAGCTGTCGCCACGATGCTAAAGGAAAATTTCAAGTCGGCGCACCGATAAGAAAGAAAGTACGGATGCGTGGCACGGTGGCAGAACAACTCGTAGTAGTGAAGAAGCCTTTGTAATGAAGGTGGAGCGAAGGGGTTGTATTATCCAGTTTTTATTCATCCAAGAAAACTGAAGGCAACTTCAGGAGGTACAAAGGTGAGCGAAACAAAACCATTTAGTATTGAAAGACGATCGATGATGGAAGCCTACGGGAGGGTAGAAGCTAACAAAGGTGCAGGAGGGGTAGATGGAATGAGTTTGGAAGAATTCGAAAAGGACTGGCAAAACCATCTATACCGACTATGGAACCGAATGAGTTCCGGGAGCTATATGCCACCGCCTGTTAAGTTGGTTGAAATACCGAAGAAGGGAGGTGGTACAAGGCCTCTAGGGATACCTACCGTGGCTGATCGAATTGCCCAGGCTGTGGTGGTTGGTTTATTAGAAAAGGCGGTAGAGCCTGTGTTTCACGAAGATTCTTATGGATATCGACCTGGGAAATCAGCGATCCAGGCACTGGAGAAAACAAGAGTCAGGTGCTGGAAGTATGACTGGGTAGTGGATATGGATATCCGTAGCTTTTTCGATAACCTATCGCATGATCTGCTAATGAAGGCCGTCAGAAAACACATGGACTGTAAGTGGGCGCTGCTGTATATCGAAAGATGGCTGGTAGCCCCCTTGCAGAAAGAAGATGGGACGATAGTGGCCAGGACGAAAGGGGTTCCGCAAGGATCTGTGATCGGACCGGTGCTTTCCAACCTCTATCTGCATTATGCAATGGACGAATGGCTAAGGAGGACCTATCCCCACTGTCCGTTTGAACGATTTGCAGATGATAGTGTGATACATTGCCGGGCAGAGGCAGAAGCGACAAAGGTGAAAGAAGCACTGGAAGCAAGGCTTAAAGAATGCGGATTGGAAATGCACGCAGAGAAGACAAAGATCGTATACTGTAAAGACAGCAACCGTAGAAAGAACTACCCCAATGTAGAGTTTGACTTCCTTGGGTACTCGTTTAAACCGAGAATGGCTCAGAACAGCATACGAAAGGTGTGGTTTACAAACTGTTTGCCGGCAGTCAGTAGCAAGTCGATGCGATCTATGCGGGAAAAGATGAAAAAGTGGAGGATGCTCAAAACAGCGGGATGTGAAATTGAAGACATAGCAAAAGAGATTAACCCCGTTGTAAGAGGATGGATCAACTATTATGGTAAATTTTACATTTCAAAATTGAGAAACTTTATGCAAGCAATTAATCTAAGAATTGTCAAATGGGCAAGAAGTAAATACTTAAAGGTCCGGACGAGCGAATTGAAAGGGCTCAGGTGGTTGAAGGCTATTAGCCAGAAACAACCCGAACTGTTCGCTCACTGGACCATTGGCGCATTGCCATCGGTTGGATAATAGGAGCCGGATGATGCGTGAG
>NZ_JBTLQH010000115.1:0-1853 GCF_054461575.1 Flavitalea flava | reverse complement strand
TCCCGGCTGCCCGTATACCGGTACAACAGATAGGACCATATCCCCTGCATCAACGTGTTGACCGTGATCCGCTGCCGCTGGGCATAGGCCACGACCCGGGCAGTTGCCAGGGTATCGATTTGCAAAACTTCTTCTTTGAAGGCACCGCCTCCTTTATTTCTCTCGGAAATAGCGTCAATAAACGGCAAAAGTACAGGAGTTGTCAACCCGCGGAGATAGTTTTCCCAATATGCTCTTTCCAGGTCCCCGTCCCGGCTTTCTATATACCGTATATAGTCCTCATATCGATCCGGCTGCTCCGTGTGCTCATAATTTCCTGCCAGTGCCTGTTCATACACATTCAGCAGCTCTTCCACCAGGATGGGAATGGACCAGCCATCTGCCAGTAAATGATGTGAAGTCCAAAGCATCCGGTGCCGGTCGTCTCCCAAACGCATCAGGGTTATGCGCATCAGCGGCGCATGGCTAAGATCGAAACCACGACGGCGATCCGAATCGTCATACGCTTTTATAGCCGCTTCCTGTTCGCTCACAGGCATTTCCCGCCAGTCCAGTATCTCCATCGGAATGGCAGCCTGCCGGTATACGGCTTGCACAGGTATGGAGAACACATTCGCAAAAAAACCGCTGCGCAAGATGCTATGGTGAGCTACAATGGATTCCCAGCTCAACTTAAATGCCGCCGGATCTAGTTTTCGTACCATGCAGCTGAACTGTTCGATATAGGCGCCGGCCTGCTGGTCATACAGGCTATGGAATAACATCCCTTCCTGTAAGCCGCTTAACCTGTACAGGCCTTCCAATTGCTCCCTGAGGAGCCTGCCTTCAACAGGCGTTTCCATAAACCGGTCCAGCTCCGCATAATTCAGTTCTTTGCCCAACCCATAATCCGAAGGCGTGTAGACAGGACCATGCGCCTGCTGTCCGGTGCAATGAACGATCAGCTTAACCAGGTGCTCCCTACAACGCCCTGCCAGGGCTTGTATAGTGACCTTTTCATAATGCAAGGCGCTAAAGCGCCAACTTAACTCCAGTTTCCCGTCCCTCAAGCGGCTGCTTACCGATATTTTCTTTATTTTCTCTGCTGGGTTTTTCAGTTCACTCTCATAGGTAAATACAATATCCCAGGGGTCATCACCTTGCAATTCTTCCTGGCGAATAATATATTTCAGCACCGCATAGCCCAAACCTTTATCCGGCACTTTTCGCAATTGCTCCTTTACGCTCCGGATTTGATCGGCCGCAGGTCCTTCTGTAGTAAGTTCCAATAATACCGGGTAGAGTCCTTCGGGCCATTCTGCCTCCAGGCTCTCATCGGTGGTTATTCCAATATCTTCCCACTTATCGCTTTTTAATCCGATCACGATCCGGCTATCCCCGCTCCATTCATTTAAGGTAAGGGCCAACGCACAGACCACCATATCGGAGATCTCCGTATGGTAAATTCTCCCTGCATCCTGTATTAATTGCCGGGTATCCCCATCGTCCAACCGCACCTTGTATTCCTGAATATGACTTTCGCCGATGGCACCCGCATAGGTCTTATCTACCCGTAAAGGAAGGAACTGTTCTGTCACCTTTTTCCAATGGGTTGTCTGAGATAAAAGCCGGCGGCTCCTGCTATAGACTACCCGGGTGTATAACGGATCTCCCGATGCAGACCGGGAAACTATCGATTCGCTCAAACTGCCTATATTCTGATACCTGAAAATATCGCGCGGTTGCAATACATAACCCAATCTTCGGACCCGGCTACCCACCTGGATCGTAATGATGGAATGTCCGCCCAGTTCGAAAAAATTATCATGTATACCTATTCGGTCTACGCCCAGCAGTTCTTCCCAGATGGCAGC
>NZ_JBTLQH010000114.1:0-1926 GCF_054461575.1 Flavitalea flava | reverse complement strand
TTTTGTGCGCCAGGCATGTTCATTAGCTCTAAGGTGGAAGTCCTGAACGAGCGAGGTAGTACGAATCGTTAGCCAAAGGCAAGGGTGTCCACCGCGAGGTGGAATCTGAAGGAAGCCGGCGGCAAACTCCCGACCTTACGAACAGAAACTGCTTATAAGGCCGACACAGCGAGGCGATGCTGCAAAAGAAGCAAAAGCCCTAAACTATCCGGAAGCTGTGGAAGTAAAAGCAGAAGGTACATGGGAGGAAAGCGAATGAACTTACCCTGGGAGGTCTGCGAGCGAATCTTCGCTCAACGCAGAAGTCAGCCGAGGCCATAGTAGGACCGAAACGAGCCATCTCCCGAAGTAAAGGGTAAAGATGGAAGTCTCACAGCCAAACCGAAGGGCCGAATGTTAGAATGGCGAAGAAATTAGACAGTCTGTAGGGAAGCGGAGACAACCGAACCCCATAAGAGAACTTTTGGATTGAGCCGGAAGCCGGAAGCGGAAGGTCATACAAAAGGAGTTGAGCGGAGCTGCACGACCAATAAGGACAACGCCCGGTGTAAACCATTTTTTTTTAGTAGTATGCTGGAAGAAATACTTGATTACCGGAACATCACCAAGGCCTTGAAGCAGGTAATAAGCAACAAGGGTGCCGGAGGTGTGGACGGGATGCAGACCGACAAATTCCGGGACTGGTTAGAAGCCAACTGGACAAGCTGGAAGCAAAGTATTTTAGAAGGCAGTTACCGTCCTGACCCGGTGCGGAAGGTAGAAATACCCAAGGCACAGGGCGGGACGAGGATGTTAGGAATTCCCACGGTGAAGGACAGGCTATTAGGACAGGCGATCCAGCAATGGCTAAGCCCGCAGTATGAGCCAGGGTTTTCGGAAAACAGTTATGGGTTCAGAGAAGGCCGGAATGCACATCAGGCAGTAGGGCAAGCGAAAAAGTATCTGGATGAGGGGAAAGTATGGATAGTAGAGCTGGATCTAGATAAATTTTTCGACCGGGTGAATCATGACAAACTGATGGGACTACTGGCCAAACGGATAGCCGACAAGGGAACACTAAAACTAATCCGGAGCTACCTGAACAGCGGGATCATGGAGGGAGGCCTGGTAAGCCCCCGGACAGAAGGGACCCCTCAGGGAAGTCCTCTCAGCCCGTTGATGTCAAACATCCTATTGGACGAACTGGACAAGGAACTGGAAGCCAGAGGCCACAGCTTTGTGCGATACGCAGACGATCTGAGCGTCTATGTAAAGAGTGAGAAATCCGCCCAGCGGGTATTGGAGAGTATCACCGAATACATAGAAAAGAAGCTGAAACTAAAGGTAAACCGGGAAAAGACGCAAGTCAGTCAGCCAGAAAAGAGCACCCTGCTGGGCTTTTCATTTTATCGGAGCAAAGACAAATGGGAAATAAAGATAGCTCCCAAATCGCTGCGACGGATAAAGGAGAAAATAAAGGCGAAAACGAAACGTAACGACCCCTCCAATGCCAAGGAGAAGATAAAGAAACTGGAGGCTATGATAGAAGGCTGGGTAAATTACTTCCGGATCGCCCGGGTCGGCAGGACCATGCAAATGTTGGATAAACTGACGAGGACCAGGATACGGATGGGGATATGGAAGCAATGGAAAACCTCCAAAACGCGGGTGAAGAACCTGACAAAATTAGGGGTAAGCAAAAGTCAATCCCATCTGTGGGGGAACAGCAGCTTGAGTTATTGCCGGATAGCGCACAGCAAGATAATGTGTGTAACGGTCAATAACGAGCGTCTCCAAAGACTAGGCTATGTGGGGTTCTATAACTACTATTACTGGAAAACGGGACACCAGGGGAAACTATTCTAACAAACCGCCGTGTACGGGCCCGTACGCACGTGTGGTGTGAGGGGACAGGTAGTCAGCTAATGGCTACCTTCCCACTCGATT
>NZ_JBTLQH010000112.1:0-2316 GCF_054461575.1 Flavitalea flava | reverse complement strand
AGGATGATCCCTATCCCTGCTTTTTTAGCCGCATGAAGCAAACTAATCGCGGTACTGAATAACATAATTATTGTTTTTATGGGTTAAATGGCTATAGATCGACCACTTCAAACATGGTCAAATCTTCTTCTTTGGCCGATTTGGCAAGTAATTCCAGTTCTAGATACTTACCCAGGTCATTGATCGTATTAAATTCGAATAGAATACGGATAGGAAGGGATAAAAGGAAATCTTTTTTGATAGCTGATATAACACGGGTGGCCAGCAGAGAATGTCCGCCCAATTCAAAAAAATTGTCATGAATGCCCACTCTTTCAAGAGACAATAAATCCTTCCAGATTTCCGCCAATTTCAGTTCGATCTCTGTAACCGGCGCCATGTAGTTATTATATATCTGTGAAGAAACATCCGGATCCGGCAATCCCTTTCGATCGATCTTTCCATTTCCCGTCAAAGGAAGCTGATCAAGTTGAACGAACAGGGAAGGCACCATATATTCCGGTAATTCGTTCTTTAAATAATCCGCGAGCGTCCTGCTGTCAAATGTTTCGTTTGTTACGACATAGGCCACCAGCAATTTATCTCCCGACTTATCGGTTCGTACCGTCACTACCGCCTGATTCACAAATGCATGCTGTTGCAGTTTATGTTCGATCTCTCCCAATTCAATCCGGTAGCCTCTGATTTTAACCTGCTCATCCTTTCTGCTTATAAAACTTATATTTCCATCTGGCAGCCATTTGCACAGGTCGCCGGTTTGGTATATCCTGGAATCAACGTCGGGCATTGACCCAGATACCTTTCCGCTTATCTTTCCTGCATTACTGAAGGGATCGGCGGTAAAACGCTCTGCAGTTAATTCCGGCCGGTTTAAATAACCGCGGGCTAATCCCGCTCCTTTTACATAAAGCTCACCTTCAACTCCAATTGGATTTATTTGTCCACTGCCATTAACGATATAAAGTGTGGTATTTGCCAATGGCTTTCCAATTGGAACAATATCCAGGCCTTCAGCCTGACCCTCAAAACCTGATGAATCGATAGTCGTTTCTGTTAACCCATAACTATTAATAAGTCTTATTTTTCTGCTCCTGCAATAAGCAAATACGTGTTCATAATCTTTCACCATAAATTGATCGGAGCCAACAATTAACAGAGTTAACGAGTGATGGGGTACAGTTTGTATTTCCGAATACCTTATTAAAGGCATTATCAGCGCAGGCGTTGCATCCAACATACTGACTTTTCGGTTTCCTATTTCTTCATACAGGTATGTTATGTCCAATCTTTTATCCTCAGGAACCAAGACCATTGTTCCTCCGTTAAGTAAGGCCCTGCACAGGTCACCGGTAAATACGTCAAAAGACATACTGGCCAGGGATAATAAGACCGGAGGATATTTTTCTAACTCATAGCGGAAACGCCAGCTCATGGTCATATTATACAGGCTTCCCTGTTCAATCATCACTCCTTTTGGATGGCCTGTGGAACCGGAGGTATAAATTACATAAGCCAGGTCACGTTTGCGCGCTGAGTATTGCAGACATTGGTCCGGTTCTTTGGAAATGTCCGGCCAATCCATATCCAGATCAACGGGATGAGCCGAATAATCCGTCGGCATTTTGTGCCGGCAGGCACTGCTGCTTACAAAGACCTCTGCACCCGTATCCTCCAGCATATACCTGATCCTCGCAGCGGGATAAGAAGGATCAATGGGTACATATGCTCCTCCGGACTTTAGGATGCCTAATATCCCAATGACCATATTCAGGGATCGTTCGATGCAAATGGCAACCAGGACTTCAGGCCCCGCTCCTTTTTTCTTTAAATAATTAGCTAGTTGGTTCGAACGCGTATCTAACTCCCGGTAGGTTAATGATTCATCTCCGAAAATCAATGCCACTGTATCCGCTCTACGCTGAACCTGTTCTTTGAAGAGATCCAATACCGTCCGATCCAGGGGATAATCTGACCGGGTGTTATTAAACTCTTCCGTCAATTGGTAATATTCTGACACCGTGAGCAATTCAAGCTCTTTAATTTTTTGATGAGAGGATATTTCGCCTGATAATTGACGCAATACCTGTTCAAAATGGCCGCGTATCTTTTTCACGAATACTTCATCTAATAATCGGCTATTGTAATGAAAGAGTATGTTGATGGTATTCCCTACTCCAATAGTAATACTGAATGGGTAATTATCCTGTTCGTGCATTTGCACACCCCGTACATCAAGGCTCCAGGATCGGGAGGTGATCACTTTGCTGACCGGGTAGTTCTCGAATACGAGCAGGCTGTCGAACAGATCTCCTGTTA
>NZ_JBTLQH010000111.1:0-2362 GCF_054461575.1 Flavitalea flava | reverse complement strand
CGATTTTTAACCTGTATCCCGCTTCAATAAAAGGATACAGACTATTTTAACCCGGATTTATCCGGACAACAATGATTATTAATTAATTATTGCGATTAACTATAATTTAAATCCAGCATACAAAAAAAACCGGTCCTTGATATCTCCATTAAGGAGCCGCATATAACGAACCCCGAGTACGGGGCCGCTCTTTACCCGGCCAACCTGCAGGTCTGCAAAGGGCGCTGCGTTCCAATTGCCCAGCCAGCGAATATCGGATTTCACTTTACTCACTGCGGTTAAGACGTTCAGCGGCAATTGCTGGGTAATGAAATAGGCCTTATTTTCTGTAGTGGTCTGTTCGGAGATATTTATCTGTGCCATAGCTCCAATCCCAACCCCGATCCAGTTGCCGATATTATAGCGGTAATGCAGGGGGGTCAGTTCAAAGCTGTTCCGCTGAATGGTGGTTTTCGAAGAACGACCGGTGATTATGAACACCTGACCACCGATCAGGGTATCGCGTTGATCTTTTACGATATTGCTTGTAAATTGATCTTGTTGCAATAACCCAACAAAGGCCTCTACCTGGAAAAAAGGGCGGGAAGGCGCATAGGGGGCCAGCACATACCCGAACTGCAAGGGACCTCTTGCTGAGTAGCCACCATTGGTGGGCAATGCGCTATAACCAACCATGATGCCCGGAGAGATCCCTTTGATGAATTTTGCAGTAGCCTTGTTGGTCAACACCGGTTCATTTTTGTCGAATACAATAGAGGCGCGGCTGCTGAAAGGGATTTTTTTTGGTTTCTTTTTAAACCGGATAGAATACTCGATGAACCCTTTGGTAGAATCCTGATCCGAGACTCCCTCTTGGTTCAGGCCCGGGAGATAGATATTCCTGAATACAAAATAAATGCTGTCATTACTACGGATCGTATCGATGCAGCTTTGACGGTTGTATACCGAATCACACCTCGTACAGGCCGGGCTTATACTTTTCAATTCGATACTTTGGCTATTGAGTTGTTTGGGAATGGCTACACCGATGGAAATCTTTTTAGCAGGTCCTCTGCCGGTATTTTGAAATTGAATATGATAGGTCAATTCCTTTTTCTTGCCCATGAAACGGTAGTTGATCCGTCTGGACTTCAACTGCATGCGATTGGGGTCATGGGAAGCGACCACCTGCATGTCCAACTGGTAAAGCTCGGGGGGGAGGGAAGGATTGTCCGGCACCAGGATGGCCGTAATCCCAACGGTTGCATTGGTATCCTGTAACAGGCCGGGCAGGGTGTTCATGTCAATAAATAAAAACTTCTCTTCCCCGGATCGGATAGCCGGAAAATGCAGGACGGTATGTTTTGTATAAGTCTGTTGTAAGGTTCGTAACATGGACCGGGCTGCTGTGGCGGGCGCCGCCTCATCCTCTGCCGGGGTTGCTATTTCTCCTTCCCAGCGGATCTCCCCCCTTATCCCGACCTGGGCCGGTATCCGGGCCTCTCTGTCTGCGGATCCGGCGACCTGCCACCCTATGCCGTTTTTTTCCCTGGGTTGACTACTACTGGGTTGCTTACTGTACCAACCGGCATATGGATCGGATATGGCCTCTTCCTGCAGGCTGCGGGGGGAAAGTTTTGCCATTAAGGAATATAGGGATGAGCTATCTTCTCCGTTGTAAAACCGTTGTTCTGCCAAGCCAAACCCCTCCTTGCCGAATTGCCGCTCATTGAAGAAAAGGGCAATGGTTCCCGTTACGGTATCCGAGGATTGGTTCCGATATCCGATCACCGTTACAAAATTCTCGCCTGGCCTGGGATTGCGATTGATCTTCATTTCGATATTGCCATTGCTCCGGAAAAAATGCGAGGCCCAGACATTGGAGCCGGTAGGTTTTTTCCTGATTCTCACCGGATGGGGCCTTGTAGGGGGTGCTTTGCCATCGTCATAATTATTGGTAGCGTAAAGCCGCACTTTATATAATCCCGTATCCCGGTAAGAATACACCGGTTCCTTGTCGAAACTGAAATGACCATCGCCCAATTCCCAGAAATAGGAATAGAAAGATGCCGGAGCACCGGCAATCTGCCGAAGTGGACGAAGCCCGGCCGAAAACCGCACGCTGTCCCCTCTCTCCTCGACCCGGATTTCAGGGGGGATCGAATCCTGTGCAACACAGGCGCCACCGATCGCCAGCAGAAAAAATAAAGTAAGCGCAGTTCTTTGCATGATTTTGATTATCTATAGGTTAACGGTACAAAGAGGATTCGGCTACTAAAAAGAGGGCAAGGCTGCTAAAATAGCCTTTTAACGGGAACAAGATTGACCACGGGTCAATCGGACGAAGTCCCATTTTTAACGATTTCCTGTTAAAGGGCTAAGC
>NZ_JBTLQH010000110.1:0-2414 GCF_054461575.1 Flavitalea flava | reverse complement strand
CGCTTAACCTGAGCGAAACCGTATATTTTGAGATCATCCGGAATAAGACAGCCTCTCTGCTCGCCTCTTCCTGTGCAGCCGGCGCTTTTTCATCCTCCGGTGATGAGATCCTGACTGAGAAATTACGCCGGTTCGGAGAAAAAGTCGGGATCGCCTTTCAGATTAAGGACGATTTGTTCGACTATGGGAGCGAAGCCGTTGGCAAACCTACCGGTAATGATATTAAGGAAAAAAAACTTACCCTTCCGCTCATTTATGCACTGAATAAGCTGGACAGGTCCACACGAAGAGAGCTTATCTATATCATCAAGAACCATAACAGGGACCACGAAAAAGTACAATATGTCATAAAAAAAGTATCTGAAGCAGGGGGCATTGATTATGCTGTTCAACAAATGAATATCTACCGCGATGAAGCATTGGCTATCTTACATGAATTCGATGATAATGAGACCCGGAAAGCCCTTGAAGAACTGGTAAGATATACGACGGACAGGAAATATTAGCTCAAGGGGTCACCTTGCTGCCTGAAGCCCGGGAGCCAAAATTAAAGTATGGAAAAAAAATGGACCTTGTTACAGGCAGATCCCCTCAAAGCCGCAGCCCTGCAGGATGCATTAAAGATTAATCCGGTCATTTGCCGCATATTGGTACAGCGGGGAATAGAAAATTTTGACCAGGCAAGGAGTTTTTTCCGGCCGCAGTTAAAGGATCTTCATGATCCGTGGTTGATGAAAGACATGGATAAAGCCGTTAACAGGATTTTAAAAGCTTTCGGTGATCGGGAGAAAATTCTTGTTTATGGGGATTATGATGTGGACGGTACTACCGCTGTAGCCTGTCTGTATCAATTTCTGCAAAAATGGTATCAGTCCGGTTTGATTGATTTTTATATTCCGCACCGTTACCGCGAAGGATACGGAGTTTCCCGCCAGGCTATCGATTTTGCAAAAGAAAATGGATTTACCCTGATTATCGCCCTCGATTGCGGCATCAAATCCGTCGACCTGATCGCATATGCCAGTTCGTTGGGGATAGATTTCATTGTATGCGATCATCACCTTCCCGATACCCGGCTACCCGCTGCAGTTGCTATTCTCAATCCCAAACAACCCGACTGCGGTTATCCCTATAAAGAATTAAGCGGTTGCGGAGTCGGTTTTAAATTAATCACTGCCTTGTCGGAAAAGCTGGAAATTTCCAGGGATGAACCATTTCAATTCCTGGATCTGGTTGCAACCGCCATTGCTGCCGACATCGTACCTATGGATGGGGAAAACAGGATCCTGACTTATTATGGCTTGAAAAAGGCGAACGAAAATCCGAATAACGGCATTAAAGCGCTTATACAATTAACCGGTCTGCAAAAAGAAATAAAGGTGAATAACCTGGTTTACCTGATCGCTCCCCGGGTAAATGCAGCCGGACGAATGGATGACGCCAGAAAGGCTGTTCTGCTGTTTACCGCGCAGGATCTGGATAAAGCCCTGGTTTTTGCCGGTCAGCTGCATTCCGATAATACCGATCGGAAGGAAGCAGATATCAATATGACGGAAGAAGCATTGACCATTTTAAAAAACGATCCTGACCAGATGAACCGGAAATCGACGGTCCTTTTCCAGCCACACTGGCATAAAGGAGTTGTCGGAATCGTTGCTTCCAGACTGATTGAAAAATACTACCGCCCTACCGTGGTCCTTACCCGCAGCGGAGACCTGATTGCCGGGAGCGCCAGAAGCGTCAATGGCTTTAATTTGTATGAGGCTATCCACGCCTGCCGCGAACATTTATTGGGATATGGAGGTCATTTTGCAGCTGCCGGTGTAACCCTTTTGCCCGAACAGGTAACGGCATTCCGCCTTAAATTCGAAGAAATCGTCTCTTCAACGATAGAACCACGGTCTTTAGTCCCTGAACTTACCCTGGATGCAGAACTGCCCTTTTCAGGAATTACCCCTTCTTTTTATAAGATACTGCATCAAATGGAGCCCTTCGGTCCGGGAAACCCCCAGCCGGTCTTCCTCGCCAGGCAACTGGAAGACAAAGGATATTCCAGGATCGTAAAGGAGCAGCATATCCGGTTTTCTCTTAACCAGGGAAATATCTTTTTGGATGGGATTGGATTCGGAATGGCCGAAAAATTCCCCCGGATCAGCGGTAAAGAGCCTCTGGATGTCGTCTTCACCCTCGAAGAAAATGATTGGAACAATCAAAAAAGCCTCCAACTCAAAGTCATAGATTTTGTCCAAAGCGCCGAAAGCGCCTTAGCCGAAGGCTAAGACATAAGAGGTTAACTGTATACGTTCTATTTTTCACAAAGAACGGATGCAGTTAACAAGCCGAAGGCTAAGACATAAGAGGTTAACTGTATACGTTCTATTTTTCACAAAGAACGGATGCAGTTAACAAGCCGA
>NZ_JBTLQH010000109.1:0-2614 GCF_054461575.1 Flavitalea flava | reverse complement strand
TTGTAGTCGGTAAATAGAAGTGCAGAGTTTTTCGTAACGAGGAGTACAATGGTTTCGGTAACAACCAGTACATAGATTTCGGTAACAAGGAATACAGAGGGAGCAAATTTAATGGACGGATTCAGACTGGTCAAAAATTGTTTTCCTATTTTCCAGCCGATAGCTTTTCCCATTCAGGCTTATTACTTCACACTGGAACAGTAATCGATCCAACAGGGCAGTTGCCAGTACCTCATCATCAAGCATTTGAGCCCATTCAGCTGGTTTTTTATTGGTGGTGATAATGAACGAGGTTTTTTCATACAGTTGATTGATAAAATTAAACAGGCTTATGGCATCCTTTTTCTCCACCGGGAACAGCATGATATCGTCGATTACGATCAGGTGAGCGCTGCATAACCTTTTGTGTTCTGCTTTGGCCGAAGCAGTCATGGACTTCATTTTTAGTGTGTTTAGCAGGCTGTCCATTGTCCTGAAGTATGCTTTGTAGCCTTTTTTTACGGCTTCCGCACAAAGGCCGGCAGAGATGAAGGTTTTACCCGTACCCGAAGGCCCCATTAGAATGATGTTATAGATCTGATCCATCCAGTGCAATTCCTGCAATTGGTGTAAACGGGCGATAGGGAGGCCGTTACTGACGCTGTGATCGTATGTGGTCAGATCGCAGTGTTTAGGTAATCCGGCCTGTTTTATCCGTTTTGCGATGTCCTTGTGCTGCCTGTAATCAGCTTCCGATCGCAGGAAGCGCACCGTGTAATCCAGGTAGCCTAAGGCTTTGGTCTCGGCTTCGATGATCAGTTCATCTATCACCTTGTTTACACCGCTCATGTTGAACTGTTGGCAATACTGCCGGATCATTTGTTTTTGTTCCATTGCTGTGATTTTGATTTGAAGAAGTGGGTTTAAAAATGCGTGTAATCCCGGATGGAACTGGTAGCCGGTTGGATCAGGGCCTCGTCGGGCAGTTGCCTGCTTAACGGGTTTAGCCGTAATATGGTTAGCAACTGCTCTTCATTCTCTTGCATTTGCTGGCCGTTATAATGTGCCACCACGGCTTTAAAATCAGCCGCTCCGTTGATCCGCTGCTGGCAACAATACTGTAACGCCTGCTCGAGGATATCGGCGGGATAGTTTGCTGTCATGTCCAGCAAGATCAATAGTTGATCCCTTATATAACGGGGTTTATCCGACCGGATGGCTCCGATCAGTTGTCTTGCCTTATCCGGATCGGCAAACCTGGCGCAGAACTGCTCCTCTAATTCTCTGATGGCAGGGCTTGTCGCCCGGCGGTGATGATTGTTGATGATCTTTTCTCCCCGGCCACAGCCGATCAGGTGACGGCACACCTCTGTATGCTCCAGGTTATAGAGTATGATCCAAACACCCTGTTTTTCCAGCAAAACCTGGCTGCCCCGGCCACGGTAGGTGCCTGCCGGAAGGGAATAGAAGTTGCCCTTATAAGAGAAGCTGTTATCCTTGCGGACAGCATATTTAACGCTATCTGCCCGTTGGATCACCAGTCCATGGAACGCCTTGAGGAAAGGTTTTTCAATCTCCCATTCCTGCTGCGGGACTTTTTGGGTGGTGTTGTGGGTAAGATGGTTAGCGGTCCTTGCCAACCAGGCGATCGCTTCTGCATTCAGCAACTCTACGTCGGTAAAGATCCGGTTATAGAGAAAATTCTGTTTGACATATTTCACTCCGTTCTCCACCTTCCCTTTGCTCTCCGGATCTGCTTTGCGGCAGAAGTGCAGCTTAAAGTTCCGTTCCGCGCGATAAGCCTTAAAGGCTTCTGTCAGCAGCAAGTCGCCTTTATTCTCGTCCACCAGGAAAACCCGGTCCTGGTCGTATACTACGACATCGGTGATACCCTGGATAAAACCAAAGGCACGCTCGTGGGCTTCGATGGCTGTATGAGCCGTAAAGCGTTCGGTAGAAAACCAGACATACTTGTACCGGGAACGGGCCAGTACCAGCAGAAAGAAAAAGACCTTTACACGTCTTCCCTGGCTGTTGCGCAGGCTATATTCTCCAAAGTCAACCTGGGCTTGCTGACCATAAGGCAACTCCGGTACCATTGCATACACCCTTACCGCTGACGTTTTGGGTAACTGATACTTTTGACGAACGGAGATCACAAAATTGAATACAGTCTTGGCCGACACGGCAGGGAACGCAGTAAAATGCTCTTTAAGCCAGTCATGCATCTGTGCACATGAAGTATCGCGGTATAATTCCAGCCTGGACTTTACAAACGTTTCATAAGGTTCCAGGACCTTGTTCTTATCAGCGCTGCCCTGGAGATATTGTTCGTATTGCCGGTCATCGGCTATGCTCAATATCCTTCTTACCGTTCGCCAGTTTAAACCCAACTGATGACTGATATAGGTGATGGAGAACCCATCTTTTGAAAGTTGATGCGCTTCATGATAAACCATAAGCTTTGATAAATAAGGGGTTAGTGCCATTGCCGGGTATATTTATCCGGCAAATCTCTGCATTCCTTGTTGCCATTTCCCCTGCACCCTTGTTTCCAAAACCTATGTACTCCTTGTTGCCAAAAACTGTGTATTCCTGATTACGAAAAATCCTGCATTTGTGATTGCCGATTACA
>NZ_JBTLQH010000108.1:0-2707 GCF_054461575.1 Flavitalea flava | reverse complement strand
TGTAATCGGCAACTAACAATGCAGAGTTTTCGGCAAGTATGAATGCAGCGTTTTCGGCAACAATGGTACAGGATTTTCGGCAACAACAGTACAGAGAAAACGGCAACAATAGTGCAGAGGTTTTAAAGATATCCATTATTTGTCTTTATCATCAAAAATTGTCTTTCTATTTTCCAACCTGAAGCTCTTTCCTGATAAATTTATTACTTCACACTGGTACAAAATTCTATCCAACAGCGCAGTCGCCAATATTTCATCATCGAGTCGGGTGGCCCATTCCGCTGGTTTTTTATTGGTCGTGATAATAAAAGATACCTTCTCATAGATGTTATTGAAAAAATTAAAGAAGGCAAGGGCATGATTTTTTTCGATGGGGAATGTCATCAGGTCGTCTATTACGATTAGATCTGCTTTGGATAATCTTTTGTATTCAGCTTTTGCCGATGGGGAAAAATCTTTCATTTTGAACATATTTATCAGGTCCTCCTGGGTACGGAAGTAGGCTTTGTATCCTTTCTGTATGGCATCCGCGCATAGACCAGCGGCCAGCATCGATTTGCCAATCCCGGATGGGCCAGTCAGCAGGATATTAAACACCTGGTCCAGCCAATTAAGCTCTCTGAGTTGATTTAAGCGGGTTGTAGACAGCCCGCTATCATTCTTGCACTGGAACAGGTTTAAGTCGCTGGAACGTGGCAATTTGGCTGTTTTAAGCCGTTTCTGCGTATCATGGTAGTCGCGATGTGCTGCTTCAATTTTTAATAGCTTCAAGGTATATTCCATGTAGCCCATCTTCCCGGCTTCCGCATCTGCTACCAGTTGATCTATGCCGGCATTCATACCACCCAGTTTAAATTGGTGGCAATACTGTTTAATGACTTGCTTTTTGTCCATGATTGATTTTTAGATGTTTGTGATTTTTATTTGATGTTAGACGTTATATATTTCAATTTGGGAGACCCTTTTTCTAAAACAGATCTATATAATCTTCGATGGAACTTTTGGCAGGCTCCATTAGAGCAGCCGGAGGCAACGATCCATTCAACGGATTCCTTTGGAGGGGCGGATAATCAAGGATAGCTGCAACAGCCCTTGTTTGCAGCTTCTGCTCTATGATCGATTTGAAGTCTAAGGCGCTTTGAATATTGTTTTGGCAGCAATAGCTTAAGGCTTCGCTGATGCTATCTTTGTCAGCTGCATCTATTGTTTCCCGGAACAGCAGGATCTGATCGCGGATATAGCGCGGTTTTTCTTTGCGTACAGCATTTAAAAATTGCCTGCCCTGGTCAGCATCTTCCCCTAACCACCCACAGACTTCCTGGATCAGTTTATCAATCCGGATGGACTTATCCCTTTTATGGTCCGAGTTGAGCACTTTATGGCCTCTGCCGATGGCTATCATGTGCTTGCATAAGATATCTCCTTGTAGATTGGATATGATCAGGTAAATGGAATCATCCACTCCCGCGGTTACCACCGTCCCTTTCCCTTTAAAAGTGCCCAATGGCAACGAATAGAAATTTCCCTTATAGGTTATCACGTTATCCTTGCGCACGGTATAAACTTCCTGGCTAGTGGTTTGAATAAATTCCGGGAAAGCAGCCAAACAAGGTTGTTCTTTTACCCATTCCGCATGCGGAGAAAGTTTGGTAGTTCCATGCGGCAATTTATTGGCGGTCCGGCTTAGCCATTGCAGGACTTCTTCATTTAATGTCGCTATATCGCAGAAACATCTGTTATACAGGAAGTTCTGTTTAACATATTTTATGACATTTTCAATTTTCCCTTTGCTTTCCGGATCTGCCTTTCGGCAGAAATGTAGTTCAAAATGCCGCTCTTTTGTATAGGATCTAAAAGCATCTGTAAGAATAATATCCCCTTTGTTTTCATTGACGATAAAGACCCGGTCCTGATCATAGACAACTTGTTCAGGTATCCCCTGGAAGAACGAAAACGCTTGCTCATGGCCTGTTATAGACAATTCCGTGGTGAAGTGTCTGTCGCTGAACCAAACATATTTGTACCTTGACCGTGACAATTGAATAGCGATAAAAAATACCTTAACCCTTTTACCCAGGCCGTTACGAAGGTTGTATACGCCAAAGTCAGCCTGCGCCTGCTTTCCATAGGGAGACTCCTCCAGCATCTCATATTCTCTTACAGGCTTTATTTGTGGAAGGTTATACTTCTGGCGGATCCACAGGACAAAATTGAACAGGGTCCGGGTGGCCGTTTGTGGAAACTCGGGAAAGTTTTCCTTAAGCCAGTCATGCATTTGAGCAGCCGATGTTTCCTGATATTTTTCCAGCTTGGCTTTAACAAAAGACTCATAAGGCAACAACCCTCGTTTACGCTGCGATTTGTTCTCCATGAATCGGTTAAATTCATCTATAGGCATAGACAAATAGGACTTTACGGTCCGCCAATTGATTCCGGTAATACTGCTGATTTTAGTTATAGAAAATCCCTGCTCATGCAATTGTTGGAGGCTCTGATAGATCATAAGTTTCTTTAAATAAGCATTCATAATGGCAGAAAAGTTTATTTCCTGCGAAAGTGGCATTCTTCCCCATCGCGGAGAAGAAAACCTCTGCACTATTGTTGCCGAAACTTATGTATCGTTGTTGCCGTTTTCTCTGCATCATTGTTGCCGAAAACACTGTAGTCTTAGTTGCCGAAAACGCTGTAGTTGTAATTGCCGATCACA
>NZ_JBTLQH010000107.1:0-2779 GCF_054461575.1 Flavitalea flava | reverse complement strand
CGGACCACCTGGCCTATGTGATCTATACTTCGGGATCGACGGGACAACCCAAAGGAGTAATGATCGAACATCGCAGCCTGGTCAATTATCTTTTAAACAGTAAAACGCAATATGGTGGAAAAGGTACTGAGGCTGGGAACGGGACCTTAATTCATTTATCATACACCTTCGATGCATCCCTGACAGGCCTATTCATGCCTTTGTTGTCCGGTCAACCGATGGTGATCGGCGCCGGAAAGGGAGTGGAGCTCTTTACCGATGCCGGCGTGAAAAACCATGCGCCTTATGCGTTTGTCAAGTTAACGCCTGCCCATATGGCTTTACTGGAAACTGCGATGCGGGAAGGAGATGGGACAGCACTGACAGGAAAACTAATTTTGGGGGGTGAAGCGCTGCGGAACAGGCATTTTCAATACTGGAAGGACAAGGGAAAGGTAATACAAATCATAAATGAGTATGGTCCCACCGAAGCGACTGTGGGCTGCTGCACCTATGCTTTTTTTACGGATGAGCTCATTCCGGAATGGGGCAACGGAATATCGATCGGCAAACCGATCGATAATGTACAGATCTATTTATTGAATGAGGATAAGAAGTTAGTGCCGGTAGGAGTGGCGGGGGAGTTGTATATAGGTGGGGCAGGATTGGCTCGCGGTTATTGGAATCGCCCGGAATTAACGAAGGAGAAATTTATCCCTGATCCCTTTAGCAGCTTACCGGGGTCAAGGCTATACAGGACAGGGGATCTGGCGCGTTGGCTGCCGGATGGCAACCTGGCCTATTTAGGACGTTTGGATGAACAGGTGAAGATCAGAGGTTACCGGGTCGAGCCGGGTGAGACAGAATCGGTTTTACAGCAATGCGGACTGGTTTGCCAGGGAGCTGTAGTGGCCAGGGCAGAGGCCGGCGGCGATCTTAGGCTGATCGGTTATGTAGTCCCCGAAGGGGTATTTGACCGGGAATCCATTCTGCAATATCTGAAGAATAAATTGCCTGAGTACATGGTTCCTTCCCTTTTGGTGGAGTTGAAAGAGATGCCCTTAACGATAAACGGGAAGATCGACAGAAAGGCTTTACCAGAGCCAGATGCGCGTGAACAATACGAGGAGCGGTATATTGCTCCCCGGAATAAACTGGAAATGCTGTTGTCAGATATCTGGCAGCAGTTGTTGGGGATTGAGCAGATAGGGATAAACGATAATTTCTTTGCATTGGGAGGACATTCCTTGCTGGCGACACGTGTCGCATCCGCAGTTCGCCGGCAGGCAGGAAGGGAATTGGCCATCCGGAGTTTGTTTCTTCATCCGACGATTGCACAATTAGCGGTTTTTCTCCGGGAGCAGGACAATGATCTATCTCTCCCTTTTCTTACCATACAGGAACGGCCTTTGCATATTCCTCTTTCTTTTAGCCAGGAGCGCCTTTGGTTCATTGACCGGCTGGAAGGAAGCCTAGCCTATCATCTGCCGGCAATTTTGCATTTACATGGTCGCCTTAATGAAGCTGCTCTGGAATATGCCTTGCAACAGATCATCAACCGGCATGAAATTTTAAGAACCGTCATTGAAGAAGAAAAGGGACAGCCGTTCCAACGGGTATTGGATACGGATGGATGGAGGATGGATATTGCTGATCATTCCGTGTATGGCCAGGGGATATCCGTATGGCGGGCATACCTGGAAGAAATGATCAGCAAGCCTTTCGACTTGTCGACGGATCACAAATTAAGAGCATATCTGATCCGGCTGGAGGATGCTGAATCGGTTTTAGCGGTGGTTTTTCACCATATAGCCGCGGATGCCTGGTCCATAGCCGTTATTGTCAGTGAGCTGATTGAATTATATAATGCCCGGGCAGAGGAGCGTGCCCATCGGTTAGGCCCATTACCCATTCAATATGCAGATTATGCCATTTGGCAACGAAAACAACTGTCCGGAGCTATTTATGACAGGAAGGTTGCTTATTGGAAAGATAAACTGTCCGGGGTCGCTTCTCTGAACCTGCCAACGGATTATCTGCGTCCTGCTGTACAGAATATAACAGGAGGCAGGGTAAGTACAATGGTCGGGAAAAAAATGACCGATACATTGATGACCCTTTCCCATGAGGAAGGGGTGACCTTGTATATGACGTTGCTGACTGTCTTTAAGATATTACTGTTCCGTTATACGGACCAGGAAGATATCTGCATAGGCAGCTCCATAGCCGGAAGGCAATATGCAGAAATAGAAGGACTGATGGGTTTTTTTGCCAATACGCTTGCCTTACGCAGTGAGCTTCAATCGTCCATGACCGCCCTGCAGTTGCTGCAGCAGGTCAAACAAACGACACTGGATGGTTATGAAAACCAGGAGGTTCCTTTCGAAAAAGTGATCGAAGTATTGGGAGTAAAAAGGAATGCAGCATTTAACCCGGTATTTCAGGTGATGTTTGTTTTAGGAAATACCCCGGAAAGGGAAGATCTTAAGTTGGGAGATGTTGGTATTACCCTGGTAGAACCCCTGATGATCATTTCTAAATTTGACCTTACCTTACATATTTCACCATCGGACGAAGGCCTGCATATAAACCTGACTTACCGTACAGACCTGTACAGGGAAGATCGGATGAACCGGATGCTGGGGCATTTTGTAAGCCTGCTTGGTTCAGTAGTATCCAACAGGCATAAACCAGTTGGGCATCTTTCGCTGCTGTCACCGGTAGAGGAGTATCAATTAAGTCAGGAGATCAATAGCTGCTATTGTGATTATCCCAGGGATATAACGGTAACGGGGCTGTT
>NZ_JBTLQH010000106.1:0-2954 GCF_054461575.1 Flavitalea flava | reverse complement strand
CTATGCCGCCTGAGCAGATACGCCCAGCTCTGCCTGAACGCTTCCTTGTCCAGCCCCCGCAGCTCACAACTGAATTGCTCTACATAGGCCCCCGCCTGCCCGTCATACAAACTGTGGAACAACATCCCTTCCTGTAAACCGCTCAACCGGTACAGCCCTTCCAGCTCCTGCCGCCGCCCACCCTTGACCTGCCCCCCGTTTCGCTCTTCCCTCTTCGCGGGCACCGCTTCTTCCAGGAATGCATCCAGCTCTTCCACCGTGATCGCATCCCCCAATCCATAATCGGATGGCGTAGGACAGCCACTCCCCGGCTCCTGGCCCGCACAATGATCGATCAGACCCGATAACACCGCCACGTATCTTTCGGCCAGCGCGCCGATCGTTCCTTCCTCATAATGGCGGCGGCTGTACCCCCAGTGCAAGACCAATTCTCCTCCCTGCACCTGACCGGTCACCGTTAGCAGCTCTGCGCAGACCTGCTCCCCGCTCACCCCCGAACCCACCGCCTCTTCCGCTCCGCTAAACCAACCTCCTGCCTTCACCACCTTATCCAGCTGACCCAGGTAATTGAAGACCAGTTCCCAGGGTAGGGCGCCCTGTAATCCCGGTGCCTGTCTGATATATCTCAAGACCCCATAGCCCAGTCCCTTGTCCGGCACCTTCCGCAACTGTTCCTTCACCTCTTTAATCAGCAAGCCGTCTGATTGCCCCTCGCCCATCCGCAGCAACACCGGGTACAGACTCGTAAACCAACCCACCGTACGGCTCGTGTCTAACCCTTGGCCGATATCCTCCCGGCCATGCCCCTCCAGACCGATCACCACCTGGTCTTCCCCGCTCCATTCCTGCCAGGTCCTGCCCAGTGCCGCCAGCAGCAGGTCCGTGATCTCTGTATGATAGGCACGCGGCACTTCCTGCAGCAAACGCTGCGTTTGCACACCGCTTAGCCGCACACGGTAATGACCCATCTCCTTTTGAAGAACCGAACCCTTATAGGACGTATCTACCGGCAGTGGCCGCAAACCATTAACCGTCTTCTCCCAATAACCCAGCTGCCCCAGCAGACGACCGCTCTTCCCATATTGTTCCAGTGCCGCATACCAGGACCGGTACGAAGCACCCTTCGCACCCAGTCCCGCAAACGACCCGTCTCCTCTAGCTTTTAACCCGGCCCCTTTATCCGCTATTCCGGCCCCTTTTGCTCCCCGGGTTTTATCCTCCCTCAGAGGCTCTCTGTTCCCCGTTAGCAGGAATTCCAGATCCTCCAGCAATATTCGCCACGAGACCCCATCCACCGCCAGGTGATGGATCACGATCAGTAACCGGTTTTGTTTCTCCCGCGACCCGGTCCGGAATAATACCACCCGCATCAACTCCCCTTGCTCTATATTCAAACTCTCCTGGTAATACTGCCCCCGATCCAGCAGCGCCGTGGCTAACGAACTGCCCTGCCCCGGTGAAGGCTCCGATAACAGGCTGGATTCCTGCGGTTGCTCTTCACCGGCAATGTCTTCCACTACCAGGGCCGGCGAGCCATCAGCGACATACGGCATATACGCCTGTATCCATTCCTTCCCGCTCTTCCGGTAGCCGAAACGGAGCGCATCATGATGCTCGCGTAATTGACCTATCGCCCTTTCCAGCTCCCGGGCTGTAATCTTTTTATCTAGTTTCAAACATAGACTCTGGTTAAAATGTGATCCTGCTCCTTCCGCTCCGACTACCCCAGACAGGTAGGCCGACTGGACCGGCAGCAAACCGCTCGGACCCGTCAACAGCTCTTCCTCCGCCACAGGCCCCTGTACCCCTCCTGTACCCAGGCCACCCCCCGTCTTCATCCGGCGCTGCTCTATGGCCAATGATAATGCTTCTATCGTCTGATAAGTGAACAGATCCGCCACACGCAGGTCCCCGTAACCCATCCGCCGCGCCCGGCTCACCACCTGGATCGTGATGATCGAGTCCCCCCCCAGTTCAAAAAAATTATCGTTCATCCCTATCCGCCCTATACCCAGCAACTCTCCCCAGATAGCCGACAGGTCCTGCTCGGCCTGCGTACGCGCACCCACATAGTCCCGCCCCGACCGGTCGCCGGTTGCCGGTTCCGGCAACGACTGCCGGTCGATCTTCCCGTTCCCCGTCAAGGGCAGCACCGCCAGCTCCACCAGGATCCAGGGAACCATATAGTCCGGTAACGCTGCCCGCAGATAGCCCAACAGCCGCTCCTGCCGCCACGACCACCCTTTATCCTCCGGCGATCCTCCACCGACAGCTACATCCCCCACCACATACCCCACCAGCCGTTTGTTCCCCTGGGCGTCCGGGCGCGCCACCACCACCGCCTCCTGGACCCAACCGCTTTGCAACAACGCCCTTTCGATCTCCCCCAGCTCGATCCGGTGACCCCGGATCTTCACCTGACCGTCACGACGACCCCGGAACTCCAGCAAACCCTCTGCCGTCCAGCGACCCATATCTCCGCTCCGGTATAGTTTCCCTGCCCCATATACATGATTGACAAATTGTTGTTCGCTCAAGGCCTCCGCCTTATCATATCCACGGGCCACCCCACCGCCACCGATACAGATCTCCCCTTCCACGCCCACCGGCAACAGCGCTCCACACTTATCCAATACATAGATATGACTGCCCGCCAGCGGACGACCGATGATCCGCCCTTTGGCACCAACGCCTAACTCCCCGGCAGCATAATCGATCGCCGTACAAAAGATCGTCCCCTCCGTCGGACCATAGGTCACCGTGATCCGGGCGTTCCCAAACACTTCCGATAACCTATACAACAACTCATCTGCAATCTGGTCTCCCCCGATAAAGACCTGCTTTATACCCCTAAACCCTTCGGCACCCCCATGACCCTGTATCCATTGTACGATCTGCTGGTACAACGCCGGTACCGTATCGATCACCGTTGATTGACCAAGGATAACGCACAG
>NZ_JBTLQH010000105.1:0-3336 GCF_054461575.1 Flavitalea flava | reverse complement strand
AGTTCTTTACAAGTTCTTTCAAACAGATGATGTGATTCGTACAGGCGGATCGATTGGTTCAAGTCCAACACATCAACTATTGGTAACGGTATGCAGATAACGCGAGTTGTCGACATAAAGTATATCAAGAGCTCTTTGACATATTGGGAAAAAATAGGTTGTAATACCGAGTGACTTTAAGAGGTAAGACTCTCAAAAATCTTAAGTTTTTTAAAGCAATTAAGGGCGTATGGTGGATGCCTTGGCTCTAAGAGGCGATGAAGGACGTGGTAAGCTGCGATAAGCTGCGGGGAGCTGCACACAAGCATTAGATCCGCAGATTTCCGAATGGGACAACCCAGTACACTGAAGGTGTATTATCCGAAAGGAAGCCAACCCAGGGAACTGAAACATCTAAGTACCTGGAGGAAAAGAAAACAAACGTGATTTCCTGAGTAGTGGCGAGCGAAAAGGAAACAGCCCAAACCGAAGTGGCGTGCTGCTTCGGGGTTGTAGGACTGCATTTAGAAACTGTCATCAAATTGAATCATCTGGAAAGTTGAGCCATAGAGGGTGATAGCCCCTTAAGTACAAATTGACAGGGACGAGCAGTATCCTGAGTAAGACGGGACCGGAGGAATCCTGTCTGAATCTGCCGGCACCATCCGGTAAGGCTAAATACTCCTTAGAGACCGATAGTGAACCAGTACCGTAAGGGAAAGGTGAAAAGCACCCCAAACAGGGGAGTGAAATAGTACCTGAAACCGTGCGCCTACAAGCGGTCGGAGCAGAGCAATCTGTGACGGCGTGCCTTTTGCATAATGAGCCTACGAGTTGCTCCTCACTGGCAAGGTTAAGTTCTTTAGTAACGGAGCCGTAGCGAAAGCGAGTCCCAATAGGGCGCTTAGTCAGTGGGGGCAGACGCGAAACTTTGTGATCTATCCATGAGCAGGTTGAAGGTGTGGTAACACATACTGGAGGACCGAACCCATTAGCGTTGAAAAGCTATGTGATGACTTGTGGATAGGGGTGAAAGGCCAATCAAACTGAGAGATAGCTCGTTCTCCCCGAAATGTTTTTAGGAACAGCGTCGCATATAGAAGTTTATTAGAGGTAGAGCTACTGATTGGGCTAGGGGGCTTCACCGCCTACCAAACCCTGACAAACTCCGAATGCTAATAAATATCTGCGGCAGTGAGGCTGTGGGTGCTAAGATCCATGGCCAAGAGGGAAATAACCCAGATTAGCAATTAAGGTCCCTAATACGTAGTTAAGTTGATCAAACGAAGTTTGAACCCTATAACAGCCAGGATGTTGGCTTGGAAGCAGCCATTCATTTAAAGAGTGCGTAACAGCTCACTGGTCGAGGGTTCAGGCACGGAAAATAATCGGGCATCAAACTACGAACCGAAATTCTAAGATTGCCACTAGGTGGTATATCGGTAGGGGAGCATTCTGATCAGCTGCGAAGGTGTATGGCGACATATGCTGGAGCGTTCAGAAACGAAAATGTAGGCATAAGTAACGATAAATAAAGTGAAAAACTTTATCGCCGAAAGTCTAAGGGTTCCTGATCAACGTTAATCGGATCAGGGTTAGTCGGGTCCTTAGGCAAACCCGAAAGGGGAAGCTGATGGAAAACTGGTTAATATTCCAGTACCCGCTTTAGTTTCGATGGAGTGACGGGGTAGTGAAAGGACTGCGTGACAACGGATGTTCACGTTAAAGGGTGTAGTTATAGGCTGTGCAGGCAAATCCGCACGGCTTGGCGAACCTGATAGTACAGCAAAGCTTCGGCAGCGTTGATAATGTCCCTAATCAGACCTCCGAGAAAAACTTCTAAGGCTAGGCTAAAGCGGCCCGTACCGCAAACCGACACAGGTAGACGAGATGAGTATTCTAAGGCGCTCGGGTGAGCCGTGGAGAAGGAACTAGGCAAATTGTGTCTGTAACTTCGGGATAAAGACAGCCTACTTCGGTAGGCCTCAGCAAAATGGTTCAACCAACTGTTTAACAAAAACACAGGGCCCTGCAAAATCGAAAGATGACGTATAGAGCCTGATACCTGCCCGGTGCTGGAAGGTTAAGGAAGGATGTTCGGCGCAAGCCAAAGCTTCTGACTGAAGCCCCAGTAAACGGCGGCCGTAACTATAACGGTCCTAAGGTAGCGAAATTCCTTGTCGGGTAAGTTCCGACCTGCACGAATGGTCTAATGAGTTGAACGCTGTCTCCTCCACGAGCCCGGTGAAATTGTAGTATCGGTGAAGATGCCGGTTACCCGTCACGGGACGGAAAGACCCCGTGAACCTTCACTACAACTTTGCATTGATTTTGAATTACGGATGTGTAGAATAGTTGGGACTCTACGAAGCAGTGGCGCCAGCCATTGTGGAGAGGTCGTTGAAATACCAACCTTCTTTGATTTAGAGTCTAACCCCTTGCGGGGAACAGTGCATGGTGGGTAGTTTGACTGGGGTGGTCGCCTCCTAAAGTGTAACGGAGGCTTGCAAAGGTACCCTCAGTACGGTTGGTAATCGTACGAAGAGCGCATTAGTATAAGGGTGCTTGACTGTGAGACATACAGGTCGAGCAGGAGCGAAAGCTGGCTAAAGTGATCCGGCGGTTCTGCATGGAAGGGCCGTCGCTCAAAGGATAAAAGGTACTCCGGGGATAACAGGCTGATCTCCCCCAAGAGCTCATATCGACGGGGAGGTTTGGCACCTCGATGTCGGTTCGTCACATCCTGGGGCTGGAGAAGGTCCCAAGGGTTCGGCTGTTCGCCGATTAAAGTGGCACGTGAACTGGGTTCAGAACGTCGCAAGACAGTTCGGTCCCTATCTGTGATGGGCGCTAGAAAATTGAGTGGACATGACCTTAGTACGAGAGGACCGGGTCGTACGTACCGCTGGTGTATCTGTTGTGCCGCCAGGTGCAGTGCAGAGTAGCTATGTACGGACAGGATAAACGCTGAAAGCATCTAAGCGTGAAACCTTCCACAAGATGAGTTTTCTTTTAAGGGTCGTCAGAGACTATGACGTTGATAGGCTATAGATATAAAACTGGTAACAGTAAAGTCGAGTAGTACTAATTGCCCGTATGCTTTAATTTTTTTTTATCATTCGAGTTATTACAACTTCCCAATATGTACATTATTGATATCGGATGTCTCTTTTGTGAGAGAATAGGATCTGATATTTTACATTCTTATGGTGGTTTTGCCGAGGGTGTTCACCTCTTCCCATACCGAACAGAGAAGTTAAGCCCCTCATGGCCGATGGTACTGCACCACAATGCGGGAGAGTAGGTAGCTGCCATATTCATTGAAGCCCTGTCATTTACTTGACAGGGCTTTTTTTT
>NZ_JBTLQH010000104.1:0-3476 GCF_054461575.1 Flavitalea flava | reverse complement strand
CTGCACCACAATGCGGGAGAGTAGGTAGCTGCCATATTCATTGAAGCCCTGTCATTTACTTGACAGGGCTTTTTTTTTGTGCCCGGTGCTCCCCCATATAAATGTGTCGCTCCGGGCACAAAAAAACATATGCGTAGCGACAAAGGGCGTCCCCTTTGTAATCCCCTTTTCAAAAATTTTACTTGCTTTACCCTTGTGCCCTATGGGCAAAAAAAAATAAGTGCGTAGCGACAAAGGTAACCGAGAACGGCGAAGGTTACGAACGTTCGCGAGCATAGCGAAGGGAACGAACGAGGAAAAGCAAGGAACGACGCTTTCCGAAGTTCAGAGCAAGGAACGACGCTTTCCGAAGTTCAGAGCGAGGAACGCCGCTTTCCGAAGTTCTGAGCAAGGAACGAAGCTTTCCGAAGTTCTGAGCAAGGAAAGTAACCGAGTGACGCTCGAAGAGCGGATCGAAGGTTAGGAGCGTAGCTCGCCGACGAAGTTCCCCCCTTTGTAATCCCCTTTGCTATAAGACACTACCTCCTTAACTCCTTCTTATATTTACTTTTTGCCGATAGGGCAAAAACATGACCCCTTTATACTTTTTGTTCTTAACAGCCGGACTTCGAGGCTCACTCTGTTCTTAAACTCTTTACCGGATTGGCGATGGCTGTTCGGATAGCTTTATAGCCGATACAAAACCAGGCGATGGTCATGGAGAGCAGAAACGCCTGTAGAAATATCCCAGGACCCGGAAGGACATGGAACGCATAATTTTCCAGCCATCGATGCATAAGATATCCAGCAATGGGAGCCGATATACAAAATGCTATACCGATAAGCAAAACGAATTCTTTGGAGAATAGATAGACAAGGTTGGCGGCTGATGCACCCAGGATCTTACGGATACCTACTTCCTTAGCACGTTGAACGGTCATGAAAGATACAAGGCTGTACAATCCCAGGCAGGATATAAAAATAGCCATGCCTGCAAAGATCTTACAGAGCCGGGACAACTGTTCTTCCTGTTTGTAATAAGTTGCAATCTGGTCATCCAGGAACCGGTATTCATATACCTGGCCGGGAAATGACGCTTTCCATATTTTCTCGATGCCTGCCAGCACTCCCGGCACATTTGAGGACGCCAGCTTTATGTTCACCGTCTGATAGGTGGCTTTCCACGTTCCCATTATGACGGGAGAGATACGATCTTTTAAAGAAGCGGTATTAAAATCCTTAACGATGCCTGATATTCTCCCTGATGTATTATCGCCAATCCCCACTTTTGCCCCAATCGCCTCTTTCGGATCGCGGATACCCAGTTTATTTATAAAAGCCTCATTAACGACAAGGTCTTTTACCGTATCACTTTGACCATAAAACCGACCTGCAACCAATTTAAGGCCATAGGTTCCGGGGTAGGCTGTGTCTGCCCATTTCAAATTGGCTCCAAAATCATTCTTTTTTACCTGATTATAGGTAATGTCGCTGTTCCAGTTATTATCATCTACCGGACTCGCATAGCTGAAGCTTACCTTATCGATGCCAGGCAGCTGTGCCAGCAGACTCCGCAGCCTGTCCGCCTTTCCCATATCCTTCTCATTCTCCGGTAAATGTGTAATGACAATAGCATCCTTGCGAAATCCCATTGGAGCCGATCTGAAATAATCCATCTGGGAAAGCATGATCATTACACCTATAATCAGCGTCTGTGCGATCGTAAATTGCAAAACTACCAATATTTTCCGGAGTTGTGCGGCACCGGACAGCTTCATTGTCGCCTTGTTCTTTATGGCCATGACAGGATTATAACTGGATAGAACAAACGCAGGATAAAAACCAGACAAGAGTATACTGCCAAGTATCAATAAAACAAGGACTCCCATGACATTCCTGTCGGTGAAGAATGCCCGGTCGATCTGAATGTCCAGTAAATGATTAAAATAGGGTAAGCTCAGATCGCATAACCCAACAGCGAGGAGGGCCGCAATGACTATGAGTATAGCCGCCTCACCTATGAATCTGACCATTAATTGTTTGTGTGTGCTGCCCAATACTTTGCGTATACCCACTTCTTTTGACCGGTTAACGGCCTGGGCAGTGGCAAGGTTGACAAAGTTCACACAGGCAATGACTAACACGAAAAGTCCGATCAAACTGAGGGCCAGGATCAGGTCCTTGCTGAAAGGATGATTATTAAAGGTGTTGTACCGTGTATCAAAATGCATTTCCTTTAACGGCAGGAGCGCCATTCCTTCATTCCTGTTCTCTTCGGGTTTGTATTTTTTTACGAGCTGGAAAAGGTTTTTATTGAATTGGTCCGCTGACAGGTTAGCCGGCAATACTACAAAACAATAATGCTGAGCAAAAATGGCCGTCCAATTGGAAAGGACGCTTCTGATACCCGTATTTCCCAAGGTGGAATAGGAAAGGACAACTTTCAGGGGAAAGTCAGTATTGGCCGGCATATCCTTTAAGATACCTGTGACCTTGTAAGTAACCGTATTATCCAGTTTAACCGACTTGCCCATTGCCTCCTGCCAGCTTCCGAAGTATTTATCGGCCATGGATCTTGTGAGCAATACTGTATTGGGATCTTTTAGTGCCGTCGTCTTATCTCCGGCCATCCAGGGAAAATCGAATATGTCAAAAAACTGGGACTCTGCATACAGGATCCCTGTTTCCTCTTTAAATATTTTTGATGTGGCTTTTCCCTGCCCGTCAATGGGGCTGATCTGGCCGCCTCCCCCTACACTTAGAATGGAGGCCACCCGGGTTAATTGAGGATAATCCTGGCGCAAAGCCGTTGCTGTCGGAAAGGGAACTCCTGATTCATAATCAAGCCCTGCAGGTGTTGTGAAAATGGATACTACCCGGTAGATACTGTCTTTTTTAGCATGGAAATTGTCGAAACTGGTCTCAAACCTGATCACCAGGAAGATGAGGAGGCTGACAGCGATGCCTGCAGCCAGGCCAAGGATATTAATAACCGAATACCCTTTATTGCGGCCCAGATTGCGGCTAATGGCCCTTATATAATTCCTTAACATGGCTATAGTTTTTCAGCTTTTACTTCCTGACGGGGTCAAAAAAGATACCATCCCAATATTTGTTTGATAATCAACCTGATAATATAAGGCCTGGACCATTGTCCTGTCCGGTTTCAGTACAAGGGCTGCCCGTTTCTACGCTAAATGACTCGTCCGGCTAAAACTATACAGATTCGTAAAAATAACTATGCAGGCTTATTTTTTGGTAATGATCAGCAATAGTTCAACCCTGTTTCTCAGCTTTCCGGGTTGCTCCGGGATTAAATTCAGGCCTGAATCCAGAGGATTCAGCTTATTGTAAAGCCCTGAGAAATATTTTATTGCGTTTATTGTAAATAAATTTGGCAGCAGACTTGCTGCCCCTTACCTTTGCCGTCCGCTTTAAAAAAGTGGTAGTTCTTCGAAAGGAATCTGGATAGAGAAAGGGGATAAAGGAAGGAAAAA
>NZ_JBTLQH010000103.1:0-4719 GCF_054461575.1 Flavitalea flava | reverse complement strand
AACAAGGGTTGGGCATAACAGGAGATCTGTTCGACAGCCTGCTCGTATTCGAGAACTACCCGGTCAGCAAAGTGATCACCTCCCGATCCTGGGCATTAAAAATTGCCGGAGTCGAATTAAACGAACAAGGAAATTTTTTATTGGGAATAACGATAGCCGTCGGCAGCACCGTCATGATCCGTTTTTCTTATAATACCCGGTTGCTGCCGGGAAATTATGTACAACAAATACGTGGCCATTTTTACCAGGTATTGGGCCAACTAACAGATGGATCCCCAGGTTTGATAAGAGACATAGAATTGCTCACCAAACCGGAATACCAGCAATTGCTGAAGGAATTCAATGTAATAAATAAGGAGACCCGAAAGGAAAAAACAGTAGTAGATCTTTTTCACGAACAAGTACAACGCAACCCGGAGGCAATAGCCCTGGTTTTCGGGAACGAAGTTTTAACCTACCGGGAACTCGACAACCGCTCCAATCAATTAGGTAACTATTTGCAAAATGCAGGCGTGCGCAGCGAGACCATAGTAGCAATATGCCTTGACCGGTCTTTGGAGATGATCATCGGCATTTGGGGAATCATGAAAGCAGGTGGAGCATATGTCCCCATTGATCCCGGATTCCCTGCCGAACGGATCGGATATATCCTGAAGGATTCGGGAGCGGAAATCCTCGTGTGTAGCAGTATCAACCGATCGGGAATTTTATTGGATCATGAAATGTTTGTAGTAGAACTGGACGATGACATGGGATTGCATGGAAAAATGGAACCTAATCCTGTTTCCATACTCCCCGGACCGGATGACCTGGCCTATGTGATCTATACCTCCGGATCTACGGGTCGGCCAAAAGGAGTAATGATCGAACACCGGTGCCTGGCCAATTACCTGGTAAACAGCAAAACAAAATATATTAACCCGGAGCATCCGGAATTCCTGGTCAAAGCAGGGAGTTTTATCCATTTATCATACACTTTCGATGCTTCCCTGACAGGGATCTTCCTGCCTTTAGTAGAAGGAAAATCCATTGTTATCGGAAGGGGGGACCCGATGGAGGTGTTTAATGATGAGACATTCCTGAAGTATGCCCCTTATGATTTCTTAAAGGTTACGCCTTCCCATATTCCGCTTTTGGAATTAGCCTTGGGTAACCGGACAGGAGAATCGCTGACGAAGAAACTGGTTATCGGAGGGGAGGCGCTGCAACGCAACCAGGTCGTTAATTGGATGGGCGGGGGGACGGAGATTGTGAATGAGTATGGCCCAACGGAAGCCACCGTTGGCTGCAGCGTATATTGGTTTAAGGAATTGGAAGAAGTTGGCCCCGGGTCCAATAACAGCATACCGATCGGAAAGCCGATCGATAATATCCACCTGTATATTGTGGATGCGCAAACCCGTTTGGTACCAGTGGGAGTAACCGGGGAGCTTTGTATTGGTGGGACAGGTCTTGCCCGGGGATATTTGAATCGCCCGGATTTAACTGCAGAACGATTTATAACTCACTTATTTCAGGATTATAAGGATTCCATAGATAATGAATCAATAAGGGGCTATACTGACAGATCCAGATTATATAAAACCGGAGACCTTTGCCGGTGGCTTCCGGATGACAATATCGAATACCTTGGCCGGATAGATGAACAGGTCAAGATCCGGGGTTATCGAGTCGAGCCTGGCGAGATCGAACGGGTATTGGATGAAAGTGGCCTGGTGAAACAATGTGCAATTATAGTCAGGAAGGACGCGTATGGGAAATCCGGCCTGGTGGGCTATGTCGTACCCCGGAATGGAATGAAGCCGGAAGACATCAGTAGCATTCAGGGTGAGATCCTCACCTTTTTAAAAAACCATTTACCGGAGTACATGTTACCCTCCGGGCTGATGATACTGGAACAAATGCCCTTAACTCCCAATGGCAAGACCGACCGAAAAACCTTGCAGAGGATGGAATCCGGAGATGGCGCCTGCCGAAAAGAAAATACCTCGGCCGTTAATGCAATAGAGGTAGAGTTGGTAAAGATCTGGCAAGATTTGTTGCAGATAAAAAATGTTGGGACAAAGGATGATTTTTTTGAGCTGGGTGGACATTCCTTATTGGCGATCCGCTTAATTGCCGCTATTCGTAAACAATTGGGAGTGGAAGTTTTAATAGGAGAAATATTTGATTATCCGACCATCTCCACCCTGGCAGGAAAATTGGAGGGACATACCGGTTTGACCACCTTTACGGCTTTTATCAAACAATCCCGGCCGGATCGGATACCGTTATCCTTTGCACAGGAGCGGTTATGGTTCATTGATCAGTTGGAAGGATCCCTTCAATATCATATCCCACTCGTTCTTCGTATTAAGGGAACTCTTCAGGAGGAAGCACTAATTTATGCATTTCAGCAGATCGTCGTGCGGCATGAGGTTCTGCGTACCATGATCGAAGAGCAGGATGGTAAGGCCTTTCAGCGGGTGCAGGAAATGGTAGAATTTATGCCGGCCTTTGTGGATGATCCAATGTATAAACATAATGCCGGAGCTCTGCAATCTTATATTGAGGGGTTAATCGAAATTCCCTTCGATCTGGCTTCTGATTTTAAATTACGGGTACATCTCATCCGGTTATTTCCACGGGAATGGATTTTGGTTATGGTATTACATCATATCGCTTCGGACGGATGGTCTGCCGGCATCCTGGTCAAGGAATTGGTGGAATTATACGACGCCTATATGGAAAAACGAGAGGTCCGCTTACCGGTCCTGCCTTTACAATATGCGGATTACGCCATCTGGCAACGAAAGTATTTATCCGGGAATTTGCTGATGCTGAAAACAAATTATTGGCAGAAGCAATTAATGGGGATGGCTGCTTTAAACCTGCCGACGGATTATCCCCGTCCAGGCATACAGCGTATGCGTGGAGATATATTGCCCTTCAGACTCGGCAGGGAACTAAGCGGAGAGTTACTCCATATATCCCGGCAGGAAGGGGTAACCCTGTTCATGACACTGCTTGCCGCCTTTAAAGTATTGTTATATCGATACAGCGGGCAGGGGGATATTACAATTGGCAGTGTAATCGCCGGTCGTCAACAGTCCGAGGTGGGAGGGCTTATTGGTTTTTTCATCAACACGCTGGTGTTCCGTACAGAGCTGGGTGATAACCCGGATTTTATAACCTTGCTGCAACGGGTAAAACAAACGACATTGGCGGCTTATGAAAATCAGGAAGTGCCGTTCGAGAAAGTAGTAGAGGCGGTAGTAAAGGAGCGGGATATGAGCAGAAATCCATTGTTCGATGTATTATTTGTGATGCAGAATAATTCAGAGACGGTACCGGAGCATCCGAAATTGCCGGGGCTGGAATTAGTTGCCGAAAACATCAATCATCATACCTCAAAATTCGATCTTACCTATACCTTGGCGGAAGGGCCGGAAGGGTTGGAGGGCAGTGTGGAATACTGTTCCGATCTTTACAAAGAGGATACAATAGCGAGAATGCTGGATCATTATAAAGGATTACTGCATTCTATTTCTAAACAGCCAGGATTGCCTATAGCCTCTCTTCCCATGTTGACATTTGCCGAGCGCTACCAGGTGTTGGAGGATTTTAATCCCACCCGGGCTGATTATCCAACGGATCAGACGATTGTCGATTTGTTCGAAGAACGGGCCTTGATCGTTCCCGATGCAGTTGCCCTGGTTTTTGAAGAAGAGTGTTTGACCTTCCGGGAATTAGATGAACGTTCGAATCAATTGAGTCATTATCTACGTAAAAAAGGGGTGGGCCATGAAGATCTGGTCGCGATCTGCCTGGGAAGATCGATCGAAATGGTCGTTGGGATATTAGGCATACTCAAGACCGGAGCAGCCTATGTCCCCATCGATCCGAATTATCCTTTGGACCGGATCAGGTATATGCTGCAGGATACCGGTTCTGAAATCCTCATCAGTTCTGGTGATTGTGCGGCAAGGCTACACCTCGGGGAGATTCATCGGGCAACCGTTATAGATCTGGACAGGGCCTGTCAGGAAATAGCAGAGGGATCAACCCAGCCTTTGCCCAGGATCTTCGGCCCGGCTGATCTGGCTTACGTGATCTATACTTCGGGTTCAACGGGTCAGCCAAAGGGGGTAATGATCGAACATAAAAACCTGTTTGCTTTTATTCAATGGTGCCGGCAGGAGTTCTCGCAAAGCTATTTCGAGATTATGTATGCGGTTACTTCTCTTTGCTTCGACCTCTCGGTTTTTGAATTGTTTTATCCATTGGTGGAAGGTAAACCAGTCCGGATATTGGAGAACGGTTTATCCATTTTAGCCTGTTTGTCAAAAGATTCATCTGTTTTTGTAAATAGTGTTCCGGACGTAGTCCGGTTTTTAGTAAAAGAAAAGGCCGATTTTAAAAGGATTAGTGTAATCAACATGGCAGGTGAGCCTATTCCTCCTGAAGTTCAGCATGCCCTTGATACTAAAAGGATAGAGGTCCGGAATCTATATGGCCCTACTGAGGCAACCACTTATAGTACCTGCTACCGGGTACAAACCAGCGAACCTGTACTTATCGGCAAACCCATTGCCAATACGCGTATCTATATTACTGGTCCATTCCGTGAATTGTGTCCAATCGGAATTCAGGGAGAATTATATATCGGGGGTTCGGGAGTTTCGCGAGGTTATCTGAACCGTCCCGAGCTGACGGCGGAGCGATTTATCTCCGATCCTT
>NZ_JBTLQH010000102.1:0-5545 GCF_054461575.1 Flavitalea flava | reverse complement strand
GCCTTACCCTTCAACCTTTTACATCGGTTGTTTTATTTAAAAAATAGGTGTATCTTTGTCTATAGCCCCATAACACAAGTCCCTTCTAAAAATCCTCATTAGAAGCCGGATTTGCTCTGTACGTTCAATCTCCTATGATTGTGTCAGTATTTTCAATACCCTGACGCCATTTCCTATGATTCAATCCGTTAATCATTTTTTTCAACAATTCAACCTCTAAGTATGAATGTGACCACACTTTCAAAAAAAGGCTTGTACTATGCCGGCCTGATCCTGATCATCCTAAACGCCTGTAAAAAAGAAAAATCCGCGGATATCCCTTTTAAAGACCCGGTGGCCCTGGACGCCACGAATATCACGCCCAATTCTTTTACGGCCAACTGGGAAAAAGACGGAGCGGCCAGTCACAATTTGTATATCGCTACGGACAGCAATTTTACGAACCCGGTGGGAGGATATAATCCCCAATCTGTAAAATTCGATTCTGCCAATATCGGCAGCCTTACCCCCAATACGGATTATTATTACAAACTCGTAGGCATAAACGCCCAGGGCAAACTATCCCTGACCTCCAATATCATTCATGTAAAGACACCGGATCCTACAGACGATCGTTTTGTCTACATTGGAAGCGGCGATAAAAATTTATATTGTTTTTATGCGGGTACGGGCGCGAAGGTTTGGGCATTTCCAACGCAGGGAGATGTCGAATCCAGTGCAACTATCAGCGGAGGCATTTTATATTTCGGCAGTACCGATCAACGTTTATATGCCCTTGACCCGGTTACCGGAGTCAAACAATGGAATTTCCTGACCGGAGGCGCTGTAATTTCCAGTGCGACGGTTGGTACGGATGGAGTTTACATCGCCAGCTATAGCGGAACCATATATGGCGTCAATAAGAACAATTCCAAAAAATGGTCGGTAGCGCCTTCAGGCGTTTCGCAGATCTTTTCGAGCCCTGTATTTAGTAATGGAATGGTTTATATCGGCGGCCAGGACAAAAATGTCTACGCGTTTAATTCCACCACCGGTGCTACCGTTTGGACTGTCGCTACCGGCGATTCCATCAATTCAAGCCCGGCCGTTAGCAATGGGATCGTCTATATCGGAAGTTTCGACAAATACCTGTATGCATTGGACGCTGCGACTGGCGCTCAAAAATGGAAGTTTGCCACGGGCGATAGTATCTTGTCCAGCCCTACCATCAGCAACGGAATTGTTTATGTTGGAAGTTTTGACGGTAAGTTATATGCCCTCGATGCGGTGACCGGTGCAAAAAAATGGAGTACGGCAACCACCGGACGCGTGGGTTCGAGCCCAACGGTCAGTAACGGTGTCGTGTACATGGGAAGTTATGATAACAAATTGTATGCATTCGATGCGGCGACCGGCGCCATAAAATGGAGCACGGCGACCGGCGGAAGGGTACTGTCCAGTCCAACGGTCAGCGGTTCGACGGTATATGCCGGCAGTTATGATAACAAGCTATATGCTTTCTCGGCGTCGACCGGCGCCGTCAAATGGACGGCTGCGACGGGCGGTACCATACGTCTGTCTTCGCCGACGGTTTTGACCTTTCCCGGGAATGTAATTCTGCCGGGTATAAGCGGTGACGTTCAATAGGCTGCTATACAAATGCGGCCCTGTTGATTGAACAGCATTCTTGCAGTATATTTGAAGGCAATATGGTAAAGAGCGAAAAGCCTGTTAGGGTATTATGGTTTGCGAATACCCCGGGATTAAGTCAGCATCATCTTAATAATAAGATAGCCGGAGGAGGATGGATCTCTTCCCTCCAGAACGGAGTTGAAAATTTATCGGGTGTCGAGCTGGGCTTTGTTTTTTATAACGAGGGCCGGCTCGCCCCTTTTAAGGGAGGTAAAACACACTATTACCCGGTAAGGAAAATGGGGTTTACTAAAAAGAAAAGGCTGCTTCACAGAATAACCGGAAAGACGGAATATGACGAGAATCTACCCGATTTCCTTCGGATCATTGAAGATTTTAAGCCGGATATCATTCATGTTCATGGAACTGAGAATTCTTTCGGTCTCATCGTCGACCGGATAAAGGATATTCCGATCGTGGTTTCCATCCAGGGAAACCTTACGGTCTATGAAAAGAAATATTTTTCCGGCATGAATATGCCGGGTCTTTTCCGGCAAATACGGGCAGGTTATCCTTTTTTCAGCGCCGATTTCGCAATATGGCAGAAAAGGGCACGCACTGAACGGGAAATCCTGAAAAAGACAAAATATGTTTTTGGAAGGACGGACTGGGACCGGCGTATCTGTTTGGTTATGGCACCGGACGCCCGGTATTTTCATGTGGACGAAGTCATGCGTGCGCCTTTTTACCAACTGAAATGGCAACCCCAATCCAATCCTGCTCCGGTCTTTTTCACGACCTGCAGCGCCTCTTTGTACAAAGGTTTCGAAACGATCATCGATACGGCATGCCTGCTGGTTAGCAATCGGTTTTCGTTTACCTGGCAGGTCGCGGGGCTAAGGGAAGACGATGCGTTGGTTAAGCTGGTCAAAAAAGAAAAAGGGATAGACAACCTGGAGGCGCTTAATATCCGGTTAGTGGGACAACTATCGGGAGAAGAGTTGGCCGGGAGTCTGTTACAGTCGAATGTATATGTCCAGGTGTCCCATATCGAAAATAGCCCAAATAGTCTTTGTGAAGCCATGCTCGCCGGCATACCCGTTATCGCTTCTTTTGCCGGGGGGACGGCTTCGCTCATGCAGGACAGGATCAACGGGACCCTGGTTCAAAACGCCGATCCGTATGTGCTGGCCGGAGGGCTTATGGAGATGAGTAAAAGCCCGGAAGCCTTCATCAGGATGGCAGAGGAAGCATCCCGGGCGGCGCATAAAAGACATGATGTCCGGACTGTTATCGGTCAATTACAGGTAGCTTACGAGAAGATCATTCAAGACTATCAATTAACCAGGGCATTTAAGCATTAACGAAAGAAAATGAGCACATTTGGCAGAAAACTGTTCCATGGTATTGATTCCTTTAAGCTGAGGGTAAAACTCCTGTCAGGCCACTATTATTTTTTTATCAATCAATGCCGCGGCGTTGAGTTCCTGGGCTCTTCCCAATTTATTGGCCGGCCGAAATTTAAACTCTATCCGGGTACGAAAGTGATCATTGGTAAAAACTGCAAATTCATATCCGGACACACGGATAACCTAATCGGCATCAACCGGCCCTGTATCCTTTCGGCAACGAATGCGGGAACGGAAATCCGGATCGGGGAAAATTCTGGTTTTAGCGGTACCGTTATCGGTGCCTTTGCCGGAATTACAATCGGTGATCACGTGAAGTGCGGGGCCAACACCCTGATCACCGATTCTGACTGGCACCCTGAAGACCCGCGCAGCGGTCCCCCCTCGCCCATCTTTATCGGAGATAATGTATGGCTGGGTGTCAACTGCGTTGTTTTAAAGGGGGTTAGGATCGGGAACAATGCGGTGATCGGGGCAAATAGCGTGGTTACCAAAGATATTCCCGCTGGTACGATCGCAGCTGGCAATCCCTGCAAAGTAATCAGGGAGCTCTAAAAGGGTATCAGGGAGCAGTAAATGTATAATCCCTTATTTTTTTGGCTGGAACTCCTCCGTATACGGTAAAAGGTTCTACGTCTTTGGTGACGACAGAGCCTGCGGCCACCACGGCGCCTTCTCCGATTGTTACACCGGGCATGATGGTGCTGTTCATTCCAATGAATGCTCCTTTTTTAATCAGGACTTTACCAATGATCTCTTTTCCTTCATTGTACTTACGGGAAAGATCATGAGCGATCACCACACACATGGTCGTGATCGTGGCCTCGTCCTCAATCGTGATGAGTTCGGGGCGGCGGTTATCGATCAGCACCATATAGCCGATCTCTACTTTTTTTCCAATACTTACTCCTTTCATCCGGTGAAAGCTGGTCCGGAACTTTTTCCAGGGCAGGAACCAGGCGGGCCATTGAAGTATATTCCTCCAGAACCGTTTTAATTTCGAAACGGTCATTCCAAATCCGACATCTACTACTTGTTTCATTATACGGGGGTATAAAGGATGAATTATTTGCAATTATAGAACGAATAGTTGATCTGACGATGATCAACTTACCTGATCTTCAACGTACTTTCATACACCTTTTCATATTGGGCAGCGATCGTCGACCACAGATATTTGGTTTTTAGGGTCGTATAGGCTTTTTCAGCATAAGCCCCCATCTCCTGCGGATGGTCCAGCGCCCAGCCCAGCTTAACCGCCAGATCCTTATCAGACTCCGTTTGGAAGAACAACATTTCATCCTTATCAAAGATATCCGTATTCTGTACGATATCGGAGCAGATCACAGGGGTCTGCAGGGAGGCCACTTCCAGAAGCATCATCGACATCGCTTCAATAGTAGACGGGAAAATAAAGAGCCTGGCATGGGCGATATAGGCATTCAGTAAATTCTTGTCCTTAATAAGCCCTCTGAATTCGACATCGAGGCCCGAAGCCAGTTCCAATGTCTCTTCGGTATATTTTTTATGCTGGGTAAGATCACCCAGGACGATCAGTTTTCCTTTAAATTGGTTCTGCCGCAACGCTGACAGCAGGAAATGCAGTCCTTTTATCGGAAGTATCCTTCCGGCTGCGAACAGGATATAGTCTTTTTCCACGAGTCGTTCTGTGTGCTCCGGTCTTTCACCATCCTTTGCCCTTTCGCCGGAAGGGGAAGCTAACGAAGGAGGGGTGATGCCATTAGGGATATAAGACACTCTTTGCGCAGGGATCATTTTTGTGTAATGACTAATAAGGCTTTTGGAGACAACCGTAAGGTGATTGGAAAGATGCGCCTGGAACCATTCATTCATTTTAAAATAAGGATAGGCCCATTTCTTCCACTTCCCGTTCGTATACGTTATGCCATGACTGGTGGCAATAACTTTAAATCGCAGACGGAGTAAAAGAAGGATAAAGGCGCCATCCATCTGGTGCAGGTGTACGCCATCGTATTTGCGGGTGAACACCGCATGGAAGGCGGAAACAATATAATAGTAAAAAACATTCAATGCCTTTATAGGGAATTTGGCCAGGACGATCTGATGGGCTCCTTTATAGAACCCTTTATGGTCCGTAGCTGCCGCTGTGGCATAGACGGTAAAATCATATTTCCCGGATAACTGTTCCAGGAGATTGTCCACTACATTTGCCGCCCCTCCGAAGGGTGGGAGACCCTTTACCCCGATGATCGCGATTCTTTTTTTAGGCATGTCTTTTTTATCCATGTTTTTGTTCCTGATAAAGGGTGGAATAAGCGTCCAATATCGTATTCCAGCCAAATGTCCGTATCGTGTTCTGCCGGAGTGCTGAAGGATCCAGAAGCAGTCTCTCTATGTTCTCCAGTGACCGGTCTTTCAGCGTATGGATAAATATACCCGTTTCTTCGCTGAGATAATCCGTAACCCCCGGAATGCGGTTGACCAGGATCGTCTTACCCATCGACAGCGCTTCCAGGATGGAATTATTGGCAGTGGCGAAAAGC
>NZ_JBTLQH010000101.1:0-5932 GCF_054461575.1 Flavitalea flava | reverse complement strand
TATTTATGCTGTACAAACTATAAAAGTTTTGTCCGTTTAAAACCTATCTATTATTTTTGTCACCAATAGGTACTATAAAAATAATTGAAATATCTTTCCGATGGAGATAAAAGAGATTAAGGCGCTGCTATCCATTGAGACCGTTTTAGATCATTATGGTCTGCAACCAGACAAACACGACCGGCTACACTGCCCCTTCCACCCGGATAAAACGCCGAGCCTGCAAATCTTCCCACAAACGAGTACGTATTGCTGCTTTAGCAGCAACTGCACGGCCGGTACGGGTGATCAGATCCAATTTATCCAGTTGATGGAGAAATGCAGCAAGCATGAAGCGATTGTAAAAGCCGCCTCCCTGGTGGGTGGAAATAACCCGGCACCCATGCCAGCGATCCCTACCAAACTTTTTGTGGAAGCGGATCTGCTGGAAAAAGAGGCCCTGATGGGCAAGGTGTTTAGTTATTATAAAAAAGCCTTGCCGCTGACCCGCAAAGCGGTGGAGTACCTGCAGCACCGCTGTATCGACTACACGCGAGCGGAGATCGGCTACAACAGCGGTGGCTTGCATGGGGAAAGCAAGAACCATCACCTGGCGCGTAGCATGGAGAAATACGGCCTGCTGAAATCCTTGCCTGCCCGAGGGTATAGCGTATGGGCGCGGGACTGCGTACTGTTCCCGCTACGTAATAGCGAGCATAAAATCGTCAGCCTCTACGGTCGTAGTATTACGAACAACAGTGATCAGCGGCATTTTTATTTAAGCGGCAGGGAAGGGGTGTATCCGGGTTATCCGAAAGCGGCCACGATCCGGATTATCTTAACGGAGAGTATCCTGGACGCGGCAACGCTGCTGCAACAACCGCAGGTTACGATACACTATGAAATCCTGGCGTTGTATGGTACGAACGGGTTGACAGATGAACACCAACAAGCGATCTTGGCATTGAAACACCTGGAGGAAGTGATCTTTATGCTCAACGGAGACGCGGCCGGAGAAGCCGCTACAGCCAAACACTACCACACGTTACGGAGCCTCCTGCCGAAAGTAAAGATCACGTGCGTTCCTGTGCCGGACGGCGAAGATGTAAACAGTCTTTTGCAAACGCACGCCGATCCGAAGATCCTGGCCGATCTGATCGAGCAACGAATGGGTTTTTCTTTTTCAATGGAAAAAGAAAAGCCGGATCAACCTGAAATCCTTACTAAGCCTACGCCGCACCGGGCAGCGGGTAAACTCGTCACGACCAACCCGGAACTATTGAGCTACGACAGCGGCGAGCTGCTGATTACAGTGCTGGGCGGCATCAAGCTCACGGGCCTGGACCGGATGCGGGTCACGCTGAAAGTAGAGCACAAAGCAAAACCGTTGTTGCCGGTGCGTCATAACCTGGACTTGTACAATCAGCCGCACTCAGAACAGTTGGCGGGCAAGATCGCCGAGAGCTTCGAGATCAGTACGCAAGGGACCACGCAGACGCTGGCCGCGCTCGTGAGTGAACTGGAAACCTACCGGGCCAGCCGTATGGAATCTCTACAACCCAGAGCAGCAGAGAAGCCCACGCTTAGTCCGGCCCAGCGGCAGGCCGCTATTACTTACCTGAAGCAAGCCAATCTCCTGGAAAGGACGAATGAAGATATAGGCCGCTCCGGCATTGTGGGCGAAGAAACGAACCGGCTGATCGCCTACCTGGTCTACAGCAGCCGGAAACTGGCCGTACCCCTGCACCTGATGTTCCTGGGCAGTTCGGGCAGCGGGAAGACCTGGTTGCAGGAGAAAGTGAGCGAACTGATCCCGGCGGAGGATAAACTGGAAATCACGCAGATCACAGAGAACGCGTTTTATTATTTTAAGCAGGACGAACTAAAAAACAAGCTGCTGCTGATCGAGGACCTGGACGGAGCCGAATCGTCGATGTATCCTTTGCGGGAATTGCAAAGCAAACGCCGGATCAGTAAGACGGTTACCTTAAAGGATAGCAAGGGCAACCTGAAAACGATCACCCTCGTGGTAGAAGGCCCGGTGAGTGTCAGCGGTTGTACGACGCGCGAGAAGGTCTACGAAGACAATGCCAACCGTTGTCTACTGCTCTACATCGATACGGGTAAAGACCAGGACCGGCGGGTGATGGATTACCAGACCCGGCTTGCCGCGGGAGAAATCAATCGGGAAGCAGAACAGCATATCCGTCAGCAGTTCCAGCACCTGCAACGGGTACTGGCGCCGGTGCGCGTCCTGAATCCCTATGCCAACTACCTGAACCTGCCGGAGCAAGTGTTCAAGCCGCGCCGGACGATGACCCTGCTGCTGGCTTTTATTGAAACGATCACGTTCTATCATCAATACCAGCGGCCGGTTAAACGGGACGCTGAAGGTCATCCTTATGTGGAAACCACGGTCGAAGATATTGAAGCGGCGTTTAGTTTACTCAAAGAGGCGCTGTTCCACAAAAGCGATGAACTGAACCAGGCGACCCGTAATTTTTTAGAGCAGCTCAAAGGGATACTTACCGCTCAACAGCAGGAAAGCTTTACCACGAAGGCCATCCGGGTGAGCCTGCGCCTGGCACCCAGTACCTTAAAGCGTTACCTGGTGGAACTGCAACGCTATGGCTACATCAAGGTAAGCGGCGGCAACCGGTATACCAAGTATGAGTATGCGATTACCAATTATCAGGAATACGACCAGCTAAAATCGGCCATCGATCAGCATCTGCAAGAGATCCTGCACAGGATACGCTCCCGCCGGGGGTAGTCCGGTGGCTCACCAGTGGACCACGGACGGTAGTGGGCCAGTTATCTAAATAGCAATCAATATTTTACGGCCAGTGGCCCAGTGGACCACCGAAGGCTACTAGTAGTAAACTTCTTTACCATGGAGATGCTATATCCCCTGTCCAGCGATGAACACCGTTTAGTCCGGCAAGGCTTTGCAGAGTGGTTGGCAGTCCTGGGCTATGCGCCCAGCAGTGTCACCAGCTTGCCGCGTCACCTGGCTGAGTTCCTGCACTACCAGGAGGCGAATGGCAAATACAGCTTGCAACAGTTACAGGCCAGTGATGCTACGGCTTTTATGGAAACGCAACAAACCAGGACCGGCATACGGACGGGCCGGGGGTTTAGTGCGGGTCATCTCAATAAGTATATACAAGCCCTGCATCTGTTTAGCCGCTATAGTCGGCAGAGTGGAAAAACCGGCGTGGGTATTACGCTGGAACGATTACCGGCCGATAAAGAGAAACCCACCTGGTTAACCAAAGGAGAGATCCACCGGCTGTACAGCGTAACCCAGGATGATGTACTCGGCCTACGTGACCGGGCGATGTTATCGGTGTTTTATGGTTGCGGGCTCCGCCTCCAGGAAGGAGCCTTCCTTGAATGCAGCGACATCCTGCACGATCGGAAAATGGTGTACGTACGTCGGGCCAAGGGCTACCGGGAACGGTATGTTCCGGTAGCGGAGAAAAGCTACCAGGATATCCAGGTCTATATCGAGCAGGCCCGTCCGCAGTTGCTGCAAAAGCCTTGCGCCGCCCTGTTCATCGATGCGAACAAAGGCCAGCCGATCACCAAGCAAAGCCTGTATATCCGTATAAAAGCCCTGGTCAGCAAAGCGGCTATCCTAAAGCAAGTAGGCACCCATAGCCTTCGGCACAGCATCGCGACCCACCTGCTGCAAAGCGGCATGCCGCTGGAACGGATCCAGGAATTTTTAGGACATCGAGCGCTGGACAGCACCCAGCTCTACACCCACCTTATTAATGAACCCTCTAAATGACCAAGCGATGAACTTTGAACAGTATCTGCAGGACAAACGTTATAGTCGGGCCACGATCCATCGTTACCGGCTGTATGCGGAAGTGTTTACCGATTGGCTGGAACAAGAGCAACTGAACGGCCAGGAAGTGACCTACAATGACGTGATCGCTTTTATGCAACAGATGAAAGCGAGAGGGAAAAGTAACCGGAGCGTACATAATCAATTGAATGTCCTGCGGCATTATTTTAGGTACCTCATTATGGAAGGCCAGCGGCAAGATAACCCCGCTGCAGGGTTATATGTAAAGGGGCTTGTACGAAAGCTGCCCGGTAACCTGCTGGACAGGGAAGAGCTGGAAGCCCTCTATCAACAATACCAACTACAGTTGCGGGTAGACCGGGAAAAGAAGATCATGCTGGGACTGCTGATCTACCAAGGGTTGCGCACCGACGAGATCAGGCAGCTAGAGCCCGGCCATATCCATTTACGGGAAGGAAAGTTATTTATCAAAGGGGCACGGAAAAAGAATGAACGCTGGTTGCCGTTGCAAGCCCACCAGGTGTTGGAACTGCAACAGTACTTGCAGGCGAACCGGTTTAAAGAAGGGGTCTTTTTGGCCAGGCAGGTGCGGGTGGACATGAGCAAAATAAATATCAGCAACCAGGTGCGGCACATGACCGGGCAGTTGCAACAGCTCAATCCCAAAGTCATTAGCGCGGGTCAAATCCGCAACAGTGTGATCACCCACTGGCTGACCCTGTACAGCTTGCGGGAGGTACAGTACATGGCTGGTCACCGGTATGTAAGCAGTACGGAGCGTTACCAGGTATTGAACAAGGATGATCTGCAAAGCGAATTGCAAAAACATCATCCGATGGGAGGACAGGGGTAAATACTAATTTTTAAAGAAACAAACTGCGAACCGCTTGCAGTGAGATATATTTTTTTTTGATAACAACAAGTAGATAGGCCCCCAGAACCCATATGGCGTTGGCAAGAAGGTTAATGACGATATTTTTAATGGCTTCCATTGCTCAGATGAATATACGAATAATCAGATGATCCACCTCACCAAGCAGGGAGCTAGGTCTCTCTGCGTCCCGGTTCGGCAAGTGGAGCGCCAGGTAGCGGCTAGGCCTGGCTGGCGGTAGCCAGCCTACCTGTCACGCCTCTTGCTCACTCACCGGGCCTTGCGTTCGGGCAGCTCCCGTGTCTGCTTCGCATCCACCCGCTGCTAGCGTTTTGTCCGCCACCTGCCGGTGGCCGGCCCCTTGTGTGTTTTATTTGCCTCCGCTAAAGCTCCGGCAGAACGCTATGGTCGATCCGGCGGGTAGTGGCCCGGCGGCCTACGGCCTTCCTCCGTGCCACAGGGCCGACCACATGGCGGTGGTGGCGGGCGTTTGCTCCCGTCCAGTCGTTCCTCCTTCCCGGGCGCTGCACTGCCACGAATACAAAACCACTAACGAAAGAACAAGCGGCCGTCGGCGATCAGCGGTAGTATAAAACTAGGCCGCAGTACCGCCGTTGCCAACTCCGTCCGCCGGTATTAAAGCCCGGCAGCGCTACGGTCTTTTATACTCCCTAATGGGCTTTAATACCAGCAGCCGGAGTGTTGTGCCTACCGCTTACCAATAGTGCCTAAAAACGCCTATAAACACCTGTAGAGGACAACCTGAACCCATCGATACCTTTTACCTCCCTGATCGATATGCCCTCCTTTTTTCTTTTACCCGACCGTTCCGGGGTCTTTTACAATGAAAAAAGTAACCCCTCTTCCGGGGTGTGAGGGGATTACTTTTTTATTCATTTTAAAACACAAACCATGACAACGTACATCGTAAAAGAAGACAAAGCATTAAAGATCATCCAGGTGAGGCCAGAACTGGAAGCCGCCTTCCAGGCTCAGTATGCAGGAAAGATCCTGGTATCCGGTGCCAGCATCCAGGAAGTGCTGATCCAATGGGGACAGCTACCGGAATGGCCCAACACGGACGAAGAAGAGTCCTCCCATTAGGGGGGATTTTTTTCTTTCAATTGAATATCAATTGAAAAAATAAAATCCGCTATCTTGGCGGCTGGAAAGTTCTTTGAATATACAAATATCCGAACGCCCCAAAAAAGGAGGCTTCTATAAAAAGGGTATGGTAGTTACTATCCGTTTGGGTTGACCATGGC
>NZ_JBTLQH010000100.1:0-6182 GCF_054461575.1 Flavitalea flava | reverse complement strand
CTCTGTCTTATCTTTCGTATAAAAGAATCCCTGGTAGCTTTCCTTTCCGGGCTCATGATCTTCCTGTGGGTCTTTATGCTGCATATTCCCAGAGCAGTCGGCATGCCGAAGGACCATGGCGAACTGACGGCTGTATTCGAAGCGCTGGCCTTTAGCGGTATCCTGTTCATTCTCGCGGCGATCCGGAAAAAATAAAACATTAAGACCTGTTGTTTGCTGCGATCAGCGGCGCTGCATAATGAGCCAGGGTCATGACGGTGACCTGCGGATTCACGCCCAGACTGGTCGGAAAAACGCTTGCGTCGCAGACAAAGAGGTTCTCGAACCCAAAAACCTTAAAGCCTGCGTCCACCACACCGGTAGCGGCGTCATTACTCATTACGTTCCCGCCTTGCGGGTGGCCAGTTCCGGTAGATATATCCCGGGAGGATTTTACATCCTTGCGGAGATTTTCCTTCAGGTCATCTACCGTCTTGTATTCAAAATAATTAAACGTATTGGGCATCACGCGTTCTGCACCACCTTTAAGATAAATCTCCGAGGCTATTCCGAGCGCCTCCATCAGGCTGTTGAAATCATCCTCGGTGGGTAGATAATTAATATCCCTGCCAAGCAAACCCGCAATCTTTACTTCGGCATTGGAGGCTGTGCCCACGAGTACACCGGTGCAGGCCATATTTCCATAGTGATGCATGTTATGAAAATGCTGTTCGAACCAGCCGGGCATGGCGGTGGATTGGAACATTGGCGGATTGAACCAGGTCTCCATGACATAACGGCGATCCCCGGTCCGCAAAAAATGGGAGATCTGCAGTCCGTCGTAGGAATTGACCGTTTGTGTAAAGGCCGCCGTTATCTGGGACCCAAGGTTAAAAGCCAGTTTTTTACCGGCGTTCGCGATGCCCAGCTTTGACTTAAGCAATAAGATACTGGAAGAGATGGCCCCTGCCGAAGAAACGAAAGTGTTCCCCTTGATGGTGATCTTCCTCCCGTTCTTAAATTGCCCGGTCAGTGAAATGATCTTTCCATTCCCGTTCTTATTAAAACTAATGGCTTCACAACCGGCGATGATTTGTAAGGAACCGGGATATTCCGCCTGGATCTGGGGTAAAATAGTATCCAGCATGGATAATTTCCGGCCGAACTTGCAGCCGATATTACAATAACCACAGCCCAGGCAACCTTCAATATTAGCCTTAACGGAATCCAGGTTCGGTTTGCCATAACCCTGCTGCTCGCAGATATCCGAGAACAAACGGCCTCCGGGGTTCAGGTATTTGTCGTCGGTCATCAGGGGAGTATGGTCTACATGCATGATCTTATAGATCTCCTGCATCGAAGCGGCATATTTTTCCCGGTCCAGGCCAATGCCCATTTCACCAATCCAGCGATCTAATATATAATCAGGGGTATCGAAACAAACGGCGTTGTTGACTACCGTTGATCCTCCTACGCAGCTGCCCTGGAAAACCTGGAACCGGAAATCACGCGATAGCTGGAGGGCTCCGTCTGCATAAAGCCGTGAAACCATATCAACTTCGTTTTCGGTATAGGTATCGGGTAATTCAAGTTCGCCTCTTTCAATAAGCAGCACTTTCCTTCCCAACCCGATCAATTGACGGGCCAGGATGGAAGCCGCCGCGCCTGACCCAACGATCACCACATCCGAACTGATCTCATCCGTTTGCATATCCGGTTCATTCATCACCTTCAGCTTATCGGCCAGGGAATAATTCCGGGTGAACCGGGCCTCTCTGTCTTTTTTATCCGGTCTTTCCGAAAAAGGAATATACCCCACGCTTTTATACACCCGCCTGTCGCTGTAGTAACCCATATAACAAAGTTGTTTGGACATCCGGATAGCTGCCTGGATCAATTGCCGGTACCAGTCCGGCGTAGCCCGGAATTCCTCATCGGTCAGAAAACGTTTTTTCAGAAAAGTCAGACGGGCATCCGGCAACATCTGGCTTAGGGGAACGTGAAGAGACAATAAGGGATACCATTCCATCGCCGTCAGCACCAGTTTCATTACCCATTTGGAAGAAGCGCGGAAACTTAATAGATAAGTATCAACGTTAGTCGCCACCTCGATGGGCAGGATCTCCATTTTATTGGCGCAGGCATCACCTGAAACGCATACCTCTGCCAGCGCCTCGAGGGTTTGAAATTGCTGGACAGACAAATATTTCAATCCATAACGGGCTTTTCCTGCCGCACGGAACAATAGGAACCCGCATACAAGCAGAATTGCGTAAATAAATGTACGGACCCAATACGGGGTATCTCCGGGGGCCTGGTTTTTGATCCGTATCCAATTAATTACCGACCAGATAATACCGATGGCCAGGAACCAGAGCAGGAGCCGGATCAGGGGACTAAAACGCCGGACATCCCCGATGGAGAGGGCCAGGATAAAAAGGAGGAGGCCACCCTGAAGAAAGGAATGGTTGGCGAAGATCGTATACCCATGCCGGATATCGCTTTCGAGGAAGGATGGAGTCAGTTTGGGGAAGGCATGGAAAAAAACGATCAGGAGAGAAGCCCAAAGCAGGGTTTTCAGAAAAATGCGTAGCCGGATTTCGGCAGGAGTAAGTGCTGGATTCATGCTGTATCAGTTTTGCAGAGTTCTGTGATTAGGTTTCTGTTTTCCCACCGGAGTTTCCCCCAGGGTTAAGTCCAATATCAGGGGCTTAGCCCATTATCAGGGCCTTAGTCCCTTATCAGGGACCTGGCCCCTTACCAGGGCTGATACCGGATCTCGTAACGATGTCCCAGCAGAAAATAACTATAGAATACATTAAAACTATCCGAAAAATGAAAATAACATTTACAAAGGAGCAGACTGTTATCGCCTTCGTTGGGACATACGACAAAATCCTTGATCACCCTGAACCAGACCAGATACCATTTATGATAAGGCAGGGTGTAATCGAAAGTAACCAGGTGCTGATAAGGACTGGCGAACTTTGTGGGCGGTTGGTCCCTGACATAAGATGTTTTGAAATAACCCAATTGATTCGGACGAACTTTATGTAAACCCGATTCCCATTGCCCTAAATACTTTTGGTTATCAGGGACGACCGTTTCATTATAACCGCAATTCATTCCATCCTTTTTATGGAACCCTTTTTTGAATTTTATCCCGGACAGGCGCCCGGCGAACCATTCATGGTTCCATCCACAGTAAATATAGCCGTTCAGCGCCTCGAGATCCGGCGGAGTTCCTGTCCGGAGGATATTCTCCATTGTCGCTTTATCGGCCTGTGCCAGTGTTTCGTAGGTCCATAGTTGCGCCATAATTTATAAATTTTAGTTTTATTTCAGGTCCACCAGCACCAGCGGTTCGATACGCCTGGCATCGTCATTCCAGCGGAACAGATCGGTTTTTTTTATATTCCCTGTTTCGTCATTTTCCAGATGCAGGAAGGTATAGGTCTTATCCAGCCTTACATCCGCTGCGTCCATTTCATAGACAGGTATCCAGGTGCCGGTATTAGAATATCTTTTGATCCCGGCTTCTTCGGCCGCTGCCTTTCCCCCGATAGTTTCACCATTCAATTGTTCGGGATTATGGGTATGACCGAAAGAGACCAGCTGCAAATCAGGGTTCTCCGTAAAAATTCGTTGAGCATTGGGGAAAAGGGTGGAAGGAGAAGAAAGTTGAAGCATGGCAAACAATCTTCCCAGGAAATAGGAAAGAGAAAGGAAGAGCAGGTTCTTCAATTCGGAAAAAATCTGTTGCCAGACCGATGGGGAAGTCGCCCCTGTTGAGTTCCCTGCCGGTAAAATGTTGGGAAAACTTTTATAAATGGCAAAACCGGTGATCAGGACCGGAACGATAATGATCAGCACGAAATGGAACAAATACCGGAGCGCATATCCATATTGTCTTTTGGGAATGATTAAAAAGGTAAATGGAATATAGCTGAACAACAATTGAATAGCCAACGGGAATCTTTCCCGGAGGAGCAGCGGTAAAATATTCTGTCGTGGACGGACATCGTCTATATGCGGATAGGCCAGTTCTATACGGTTGATCAGGTAACGGTTAAAAAAGGATCCGAAGGGAAGATTGAGTTGTGTATCGTTAGGAAGAACAGGCGGGCCGTCGACGGCTGTAAAATTTTCGTAGCGGTGGCCGTGTTCGATATATACTTTTCCATCGATCACCAGCGAATCATCGGCGAAATGAACGCGGGGAATAATCTTTTCTGTCAGCGCCCTTTCTATTTCTACTGACCTGTCTTTCGAAGTCAAAATGTCCTTCGGAGTCAAACTTTCTTTTTCCTTCAAGCCATCTTTTGTCGTCAAACCATAGCCCGCCAGGTTTCGGGCCAGGATAACCCGAAAATAATTCCGAACAGGTTTCCAGAACCATTCCAGGTCATGGTTTCCTTTGGTAATGAGTATTTCGTTCCCATTTCCTGTCCATAATGCCAATCTTTCAAAAAATTGCGGATGGCCCGTAGCACAGATAAATAATTTCCATACGGATTTGTAATCATCGGTCCGGAGACCGTATTTGATCTCTTTTTTGGTGATGGAATTTTGCAAATTAATAATGGGCATGGCTATTCCAAGATCCGACAGGATGTCCTTCCAGTTTTCGAAATCTTCAGGCGTCTCCGGAATATTCCGGATCCGCAGAAAGTCGATCAGATCTCCGTTGATGATCAAAAACCCTTTTTTCCATGCAGGGATACTAGTCTCCAGGTGATCCAGGAAACGGGTGAAGGAGTTGTCGGCAAAAAAATTCTCCGTCCCATCGTAATTACCGTTACTATTTACTCCGGATGCCATATGTAAGTCACTGATCACAAAAATCTCTTTTCCTTTCGAGGAAAGGTTTATCCTTCTTTCGCCATAAGGAATTATTTCCGAAGCCATTAGTGATGCTGAAAGGGACATGTTCAGAATGGGTTTTTAAAAAACGGTCAGCAAAAAGGACAAGGTCTGTAAAAAGGCCTGGGTCAGGAATAGGACAGGGTATGGAAATAGAACAGGGGACAGGAAAAAATAAGGGCTGGCGGAAAACTATGGTCTGGTATCGAAAACAAGGTCAGGTAACGAAAAAAGGGTAGACAAAAATTATGGAATGGAAAAATCAACCAGGAAAGCCATGCTAAATAAATAAACCTTCTGATCTTTCGAAGATATTAAAATTAAATGAATCCTGAAATACTACGAACCGGGGGGCCTCCCACTCACTCAAAAGGGGGGGCACGGAATTACCAGAAATTACCCAAAAAATAAGCAAAAACGAATCCTTGCTGGTATTGCTTCAAATGGTTATCTTGAAATGCCTTCGGCCAGTGGATCAGAGAAGAGTTCCACGGATACCAATCACCAATAAAACCAGACATATTACTAACAACGGGCCTGAAAAAGCAGAAAATAAACTCGGTTTGTGGACCAGTACTTCCCTGGTCATCGGGAATATGGTAGGGTCGGGTGTATTTCTTTTGCCTGGTGCCCTGGCTTCTTTTGGAGGTATCAGCCTTTTAGGCTGGCTGTTTTCTTCGGCAGGCGCATTACTACTGGCCATCGTTTTCAGCCGGTTAAGCAAACTATTGCCCCATGCAGATGGCGGGCCTTATGCATATACCAGGAGCGGGTTCGGGGATTTTTCCGCTTTTATTGTGGCCTGGGGATACTGGATCTCTGTCTGGTGTACCAACGCGACGATTTCCGTATCCCTGGTAGGGGCGCTAAGTACTTTTTTCCCCGTTCTTGCTGACAATTCCCTGTTGGCTATACTAACCAGCCTTTCGGCCATCTGGTTCCTCACCTGGGTCAATACCCGCGGTATAAAAGCTTCGGGAAGGATGCAATTGATCACTACGATCTTAAAAATGATTCCCCTTATCCTGGTAGCGGTGGCCGGTCTTTTTTTCCTTCATTGGAAGAACTTTTCTCCCTTCAATATAAGCGGGCAATCCGATCTGTCTGCTATTACCTCTACGGCGACCCTCACCTTCTTTGCCTTTCTGGGTATGGAATGTGCGACGATTCCAGCTGGAAATGTGGAGAACCCGGAGGTGACTATTCCCCGTGCCACTATCCTGGGGACGGTAATCACCACCCTGGTCTATATCCTGGGAACCATCAGCGTTATGGGCATTATACCCTCTAAAGATCTGCAACATTCTATAACGCCCTTTGCGGATGTAGCGGTATTGATC
>NZ_JBTLQH010000099.1:0-6313 GCF_054461575.1 Flavitalea flava | reverse complement strand
CTGGGGCCGGACCACCTGGCCTATGTGATCTATACTTCGGGATCGACGGGACAACCCAAAGGAGTAATGATCGAACACAAAGGGGTCGTGAACCTGGCGCAGAGTCAGGTAGGCCCTCTGGGGCTGCATCCGGGAATTGTGGTATTTCAGTTCGCCTCCTTTAGCTTCGATGCATCCTGTTATGAGATCTTCTGTACCTTGTTGAAGGGAGGCACCTTAGTGCTGGCCCCTAAGGAAGTCCTGGCTGACCCGCCTGCCTTTTCCAGGTTATTGAACAAACATAAGGTTGAATTAATTACGCTTCCACCCAGTTATCAATCAGTAATCAAAGACGAGGTTACCCGCTTGAAAACGGTCGTTTCCGCCGGCGAGATGTTAAATGCAGCTATAGCCACGGGAATACAGCGAAAGGGTATTAAACTGATCAATGCTTATGGTCCAACGGAGAATACGGTATGTGCCACTTTATCTGAATCCCCTTTCCATGAAAGCGGAGCTGTAATCATTGGTAAGCCTTTACTGAACGTTCAGATCTATTTGCTGGATAAAAACCTGGAACCGGTTCCAATCGGCGTGGTGGGAGAAATTCACATAGCCGGAACAGGATTAGCCAGAGGCTATTTGAAGCGTCCTGCATTAACGGAAGAAAAGTTTATATCCAATCCATTTTGTAAGACCCCCGGCGCCCGTATGTACAAAACAGGGGATGCCGGTAAATGGCTGGAGGACGGAAATGTAGAATATATCGGTCGTATGGATGATCAGGTGAAAATAAGAGGATACCGCATAGAGCCGGGAGAAGTGGAGAACGTATTACAGCAGTGCAGGCTTGTTCATCAGGGAGTGGTGATGGCAAGAACGGGAAACAGCGGAGACCTTCGCCTGGTGGGTTATGTGTCGCCAAAAGGAATATTCGACAAAGAAGGGATACTGAACTACCTGAAAAGCAAGCTGCCTGATTACCTGGTGCCGGCACTATTGTTAGAGGTGGATGAATTCCCCTTAACCGTTAGTGGTAAAATAGACCGTAAGCGTTTGCCTGATCCGGATAAAATTAATCTGCAGGACTTAGCGCCGATGGGTTCGGGGAATGAACCAGAGCAACAACTAACTCGTATCTGGCAGGAATTGCTGGGAATAGAACACATTGGATTGGATGATAATGTTTTCGAATCTGGCGCGCATTCCCTGTTAGCCATCAGGGCAATATCGGTGATCCGAAAGGAGATGGGGATAGAGGTCCAGATCGGGGATATATTCGATCATCCCACTATCAGGCAATTAGCCAGTCATCTGGCTGGTCCGGTCAATTCAGATATCCTGCCTCCCATCAATGGCCAGCCAAGACCGACGCATATACCCTTGTCTTTTAGCCAGGAACGGCTATGGTTCATCGACCGGATGGATGGCAGCACCTCCTACCATATTCCCATGGTATTGCGGTTGCATGGCCCTTTAAAAGTGGCTTCTTTGGAGTATGCCCTGCAGCAGATCATCAACCGTCATGAAATATTGAGGACCATTATAAGAGAAGAAAATGGGCAGTCTTCACAGTTTGTTCTGCCAAAAGAAGGATGGAACATGGGCCTGACCGATAATACAGACCTTAAAACAGAGCCGGATCAACTAAACTCATTTATTAAAGCCCTGATAAGTTTGCCATTTGATTTATCGGCAGACCATACATTAAGAGCCCATTTAATCAGATTGGGAAATGAGGAAGCCATTCTGGTGGTCGTTCTGCATCATATTGCATCGGATGGCTGGTCGGGTACGATCCTGATCAAAGAATTTATCGAACTATATACCAGCCACATAGAAGGGCGGGAGGTGCAATTATCTTTATTACCTGTGCAATATGCAGATTATGCGATCTGGCAACGGAATTACCTAACAGGAGAATTATTAGAAAAGAAACTGGGTTACTGGCGGCAACGATTAGCCGGAGTGTCTCCTCTTAACCTACCGGTTGATTATGCCCGTCCTTCCGTGCTGAGCACAAGGGGCGCAGCTCTGCGGTTTATCCTTGACGAGCCTTTGGCGAGAGGATTGCAGGACCTTTCCCATCAGGAAGGTGTCACCTTGTTCATGACTTTGTTATCGGCATTCCAGGTATTGTTACACAGGTACAGTGGTCAAACGGACATTTCTATCGGGAGCCCGGTTGCCGGACGCCAACAGGCTGAAGTGGAAGAATTGATCGGCTTTTTTGTCAATACCCTGGTACTGCGGAGTGAATGGGAAGGGAATCCCGAATTTACCGCCTTTTTGCAACGGGTCAAACAAACAACACTGGAAGCTTATGAGCATCAGGAAGCGCCTTTCGAGAAGGTCGTGGAAGCGGTGACCAGGGAACGGGATATGAGCAGGTCTCCTCTTTTCCAGGTGATGTTTGTATTACAAAACAATGATCGGGTGGCAGCTGGTTCAGGTAGATTCGGCGGACTTGAACTAATAACGGAAATGCCCGGTCATACGACGTCAAAATTTGATCTAACCTGTTCGGTGGTCGGCGGGGAAGAAGGAATGGAGGTAATCCTGGAATATTGCACCGATTTGTACAGGGAGGATACTATCCGGAAGATGGCCTGTCATTATACGGAGTTATTGCGATCTGTTGTTAAGGAGCCAGGGAAAAGAATAGGGGATTTGTCTATGCTGGCTCCGGGAGAGCGGGAGCAGCTGGTGATGGGTTTTAATAATACGGAATCCGCTTACCCATCGGATAAGACCATGGTGGACCTGTTCGTCGCTCAAGCCGGCATGACCCCAGAAAAACCAGCTGTTGTTTTTGAGGGACAGACGCTGACCTATAAAGAACTGGATGAACGATCAAATCAGCTTGGACATTACCTGCGTGGGAAAATGATAAAAGAGGATAGCCTGGTAGCCATCTGTCTGGACAGGAGCCCCGAAATGGTCATTGGAATACTGGGCATCCTGAAGGCAGGAGGAGCATATGTACCTATTGATCCGGATTACCCTTCGGAAAGGATTGGCTTTATGCTGCGTGATACGGAAGCCTCGATCGTATTATGCAGCAGATCGTGCCGGCCGAGACTACCCTTAAAGGAAGGTCTTGAGTATATAGAATTGGATAGTCAGTGGGAGGAGATTGTCCAGGAAGGGAGGACCAGGCCTTCGACCCGGTTATCTCCCGATAACCTGGCTTACGTCATTTATACTTCCGGTTCGACAGGAAAGCCAAAAGGTGTTATGATCGAGCATAAATCATTGGTGGCCTCAACATGGGCGAGACGTTCTTATTACCCGGATGTTCAGTCTGCCTTTTTACTTTCTTCTTTTTCATTTGATTCCTCCATCGCCTTACTATTCGGTGCCCTGCTGACAGGCGGATGCCTGATATTGTGTAAAACTGAGTCGATAAGGGACCGCGATATTGTCGGACAATTATTAAAACAATCGGAACTGACTTTATGCGTGCCTTCTTTTTATAGTTTTTTACTGGACGAAGGATTGATCGCCGGATCAGGTCTTGCCAAAGTGATCCTTGCCGGAGAAAACCTGAACGAAGCGCTTGTCGCGCGTCATTATAAGGAGACAACGGGAATCATCTTGTATAATGAATATGGCCCAACAGAATGCACGGTATGGGCAACCGTTACTTCGATCCGGGAAGATGATCAACGTATAACGATCGGCAAACCCATTGAAAATACATACATATATATCACCGATAATCAGGGACAATTATGCCCCGTTGGAATTGAGGGTGAAATTTGTATTGGCGGGGCTGGTTTGGCGCGAGGATATCTTAAGCAGCCGGATCTGACCGGGGAGAAATTTGTGGCGGATCCATTTAGGGCAAACCAGGGTGCCAGGATCTATAAGACCGGAGACAGGGGGGAATGGCTATCCGACGGAAGGATCAGGTATCTGGGCCGGGCGGATGAACAGGTTAAGATCAGGGGATACCGGATAGAGCCGGGTGAGATAGAAAATGTACTGCTCCAAAATGGGGACGTACGGGAAGTCGCGGTTGTGCCCAGGGTTGACGGTAACGGCAATAAACAATTAGTAGCCTATCTCGTTGGAAATGCCCTCTTGGACAAAGAAAAGATTTACGCTCATTTAAAAAAGAGCCTGCCTGAATATATGATTCCGGGTATTTTGGTGGAGTTGGATACGATGCCTCTGATGCCTAATGGTAAGATTAACAAACAAGGTCTTCCGGATGCTAATCTTAATAATGCTGGTGGTGGCCGGTACGAAGCTCCCCGGAATGAAACAGAACAGGTGCTCGTATCTATCTGGCAGCAATTGCTGGGGATAGATCGTATAGGGATCCACGACGATTTTTTTGAATTGGGAGGTCATTCTTTATTAGCCTTACGGGTGATTTCCTACATGGAAAAGGAATTCTCTACTAAGATTTCCATTAAAAGCTTCTTTCAATTTAAATGTATAGCTGAATTGGCTGAATATATTGAAATCATCGATGCCCATAAAAAAAGTAAAAGCCGGACAGGTTTGGAGGTGTATGAATTGTAGGAAAATTAGTTGAAACAGATATCCCACACAAATAAATGCGCATAAAGAGAGCTTATTATGATTGACTCCGATTTCAAAAAAGCAATAAATATTATTACCAAGGCCAAAAAAAAGGGGGTCCTGTTATTTCTGGATAATGAAAGGGTCAAGTTTCATTTAGCCGGTGATGAGACAATCCAGGATGAGCTCATCGCTGAAATAAAAAAGTATAAAGATGAGATCAGGCATATTTTGGGGAGCAATGATTTTATCCAGGAAGCGGCAGATATAAAAAGAATCTACAAAACCAACCGGGATTCCGTTTCCCGGATCCCCTTATCTTTTAGCCAGGAACGTCTTTGGGTAATCGATCAGCTGGAAGGGTCGGTATCTTATCATATCCCGGTGGTATTGCGCTTACGGGGTCGGTTAAATGAAGATTCGATACGATATGCTTTGCAGGAAATAGTAAGCCGTCATGAGGTATTGCGGACGGTCATTGACGAGGAAGGGGGGCATGCTTATCAACGGGTAGTGGAAACAGGAGGATGGAAGCTGGAGTCGTCAGAGCCCGGCGGTTCGATGCAAGACCCTGCTTCCTGGCGATCCTATATCGGAGGATTAATCAGCCGGCCTTTCGATCTTGCAGCCGATTATAAACTTCGGGCGCATCTGATCCGGCTGAATGAAAAGGAGGCCGTTCTGGTGGTGGTTCTGCATCATATCGCCTCCGACGGGTGGTCCAATGCTATCCTGGTGAACGAATTTAAAGCTTTCTATAAAGCCCATATTTCGGGTTCCCTGGCATCCTTATCTCCCTTGCCGGTACAGTATGCAGATTATGCGATCTGGCAACGCCGGTATATAACTGGCGAAGTATTGGAAAAGAAACTTGGATACTGGAAGAGCCGGCTGGCTAACATGGAGCCGTTGAATCTGCCGACGGATTATTTACGTCCTGTCGTGCAGGGTACACGCGGCGCATCGATTCGTTTTGAGTTGGACGCAGAATTGACTGCAGGTTTGCATGCATTGAGCCATAAAGAGGGCGCGACGTTGTTCATGACATTGCTGGCTGTCTTTAACGTATTATTATATCGTTATAGTGATCATCCGGATATTGCTATAGGTACCCCGGTTGCGGGTCGGCAGCAACAGGAGATTGAAGGCCTGATCGGTTTTTTTGTCAATACGCTGGTGCTGCGCAGCGATTTGAGCGGAAACCCGGTTTTTCGGGAATTTCTGCAGCAGGTGAAGGAGACTACGCTGGGTGCCTTCGATAATCAGGAGATCCCCTTTGAAAAAGTGGTGGAAGCCGTGGTGAAGGAAAGGGATGCAAGCAGAAGTCCGTTGATCCAGGTTGTATTTGCCTTACAAAACAATAGCCGGGCGGCAGCAAGCGCTGGTAGTTTCGGAAACCTGGAATTGTTGCCGGAATTGCCAGAACATACCACTTCAAAGTTTGATCTGACTTTCCTGCTTGGTGAAAGTCCAACCGGTCTTGAAGGAAACATAGAATATTGCACGGACCTGTACCGGGAGGAGACGATATCCCGGATGGCCCTTCATTATAAAGAATTGCTGCAAGCGGTGGTAGCGGCTCCGGATCTCCGGATCGGGAAGCTGCAGATGCTGCCGTTCGTGGAGCGGTCTGCGCTACTGGGGTACAGCAGGGGGTTAGCAGGGGGCGTGGCAAGGGCGATACGTCCTTTTTCCCTGCTGGGCTGTTTGTCTGGTCGAATAGGGGAAGGCGGGGACAGGATAGCGGTGGTTCATCGGGGCAGGGGGTTGTCCTATGGGGAGCTGAACAGGCGGATAGAAG
>NZ_JBTLQH010000098.1:0-6825 GCF_054461575.1 Flavitalea flava | reverse complement strand
GCTCAGGGAGGTCCAGGACCGCCTCTTCACCATCGGGGCTTCTTTGGCCTGTGACCCCGAAAAGGAGTCACGCATGAAGATCCCCGATCTCCATAAGGAGGATATTGACCTGCTTGAAAAGGAGATCGACCGGATGGATGCCGCCCTGTCTCCTATGAAATCTTTTATTTTGCCGGGAGGGCATCAGGCCGTTTCAACTGCCCATATAGCCAGGTGCGTTTGCCGGCGGGCAGAAAGGATCTGCGTCCGGATGCAGGAAGACCAGCTTTTCATTGAACCCATCGTGATCCAATACCTGAACCGGCTCAGTGATCATCTTTTTGTACTTTCCAGATATATAGGACATTTACTGAACGTCCCGGAGATTCCGTGGAAGCCAAGGGTTTAATGCATCAAACCATCACGCATATGTAATACCCTGTCGCTCATTCGCGCTAATTCTTCATTATGGGTGACGATGAGAAAAGTCTGTGAAAAACGGTCCCTTAACTCAAAGAACAATTTATGCAATTCTTTGGCATTGGCTGAATCGAGATTACCGGTTGGCTCGTCTGCAAATACTATATCCGGATTATTGATCAGGGCCCTGGCTACCGCAACCCGTTGCTGTTCTCCTCCGGATAAAGCGTTTGGCTTGTTTTCCACCCTATGCCCAACTCCTAAGGTTTCCAGTAGGGAAACAGCCTGCTTCTCCACCTCCTTTTTTTTACGTCCGGCAATCCAACCAGGGATACAAACATTTTCCAGGGCACTGAATTCAGGCAGCAAATGATGGAACTGGAAGACAAAACCGATATGGCGGTTACGAAAAGCAGCCAGATTTTTGCCTTTTAATTGACTTATTTTTTTATCCCCGAGAAAAACCTCACCCTTTGCAGGTTCGTCCAGGGTGCCCAGGATATGTAATAAGGTGCTTTTTCCGGATCCGGAAGGCCCCACAATACTAACGATCTCTCCCTTTCGGATAGAAATATCCACTCCCTTTAAAACCCACAAATTGCCGTAATTTTTATGTATCTCCCTGGCTGTTAACATACTATTATATTAAATAAAATTACCCTTTTGAAGGGTTTTCTCTTCCGGAGCCGATCCCCCGTTGATTGAACCCGAAATTCCGGGTTTTACTCAGTATTACTAAGTTAGACCCCGCAAACCTACCGATTGGAGCGCATATTATAGAAAGATGGAAGTCGATTTTAGAAAAAAACTAGATGATAACCCTGAGTTTCGCAGGTTAATTTTCGATGGGTATTTGGTGGTTAAATTTAAAAAATTACATTTGCCGAAAATTAAGGGTAGGCAGAAAGTGATTTAAAGAGGAAAAAAAGCGGAAAAGTATACAATATTCAGAAATTAAAACAAGGTAAAGATGTTTTGGACACTAGAATTAGCCAGCTATCTGGAAGATGCTCCCTGGCCGGCTACCAAAGACGAATTGATCGATTATGCTATTCGTTCGGGTGCTCCTATTGAGGTGGTTGAAAACTTACAGGAACTGGAAGACGAAGGAGAGATCTATGAAGGCATTGACGACATATGGCCGGACTATCCAAGTCAGGAAGATTTTTTCTTCAACGAGGATGAGTACTAGCAAGGGTTTCAGCGATTTTACCATCCTGAATTTCCTCGTTAATCCACCATTTGTAAATAATTAAAATCCGTTTCGAAAAAAATTCGAAACGGATTTTTTTGCATTTAACCGAAATAATATTATTCGACCCCCAATTTCTGCAACACTTCAGCGCTTACACCCGTTGAAGAATAGCCTCCATCGTGAAAAAGGTTCTGCATAGTAACCATCCGGGTCAGATCTGAGAACAGAGTCACACAGTAATTGGCGCAATCCTCGGCAGTGGCATTCCCGAGAGGGGCTACGGAATTGGCAAAATCGTAGAAATCGCCAAAACCTTTTATACCCGTACCGGCAGTAGTTTTGGTAGGCGACTGGGATACGGTATTTATACGTACTTTTTTCTCCAGGCCATAATGATAACCAAAACTGCGGGCGATAGATTCCAGCATAGCCTTAATATCCGCCATATCGGTATAAAATGGATAGGTCCGTTGAGCGGCCATGTAGGTAAGCGCAACCACGCTGCCCCATTCGCTGATCGCATCCAGTTTTTTAGCCACGCTCAGCATTTTATGGAAGGACATGGCAGAGATATCGATCCCTTTCATAAAATAGTCGTAATTCGATTCCGTATAGGGTATGTTTTTGCGAATGTTTACGCTCATCCCAATGGAATGCAGCACAAAATCGATCTTGCCACCCAGGATCTCCTGGGATTTGGTAAAAAGATTGGTTAATTCCTCCACACTGGTCGCATCGGCAGGAATTATCTCGGACTTTGTTTTTTCCGCCAATACCTTGATCTCACCCATCCGCATGGCAATCGGGGCATTGGTCAATACAAAGGTGGCCCCTTCCTCATGTGCCTTTTCAGCTACTTTCCATGCAATCGAATTGGAGTCTAATGCCCCTGTAATGATCCCTCTTTTACCTTTTAGCAGGTTGTATGCCATAACTTGATTTTTTGAGACAATTTAAATTGAATTCGAGGCCAAATATATGGGATTAAATATTTCCGGGCACTTACCCCATTGGCTTCCTGTTAAAAATTTTATTTTAACCGTGAGGGTTATTCATATGCGGGGGAAATAACTGCAACACCAGACCCACCACCAGAATCGTATAGACAATGACCAGGAGAAAATTGGCGAGCATAAAAAGAAAGAACCGGGCAGCGGATTGCCGGGGCTGAATATATCGTTGCAAAATTCTGTTGATATAATATATAGGAACGAGCAGCAGGATGACAAGAAGTACCAGGAGCAGGGATGGAGTTTTCATTGCATCACCATTTCCCTGGCGTTCTCCAATGCTGCAGCGGTAGGCTTTTCACCGCTTAACATTTGGGCGATAGCCGTGATCCGCTCCTCCTGGGTAAGCAGACGAATATTGGTCTTCACCTGCCCGCCTTTGCTCTCCTTATAAACGAAATAATGTGCATTTGCCTTACCTGCGATCTGGGGCTGATGGGTGATACAGATTACCTGTCGTTTTTTTGCGAGATTTTTCAAAATGATCCCGACCTGCCTGGCCGCTTCACCGGAGATCCCGGTATCGATCTCGTCGAAGATCAGGGTCGCCAGATCGATGGATTCGGCAACCAGTGATTTGATACATAACATCAGGCGGCTAAGTTCTCCGCCGGAAGCTACTTTCCGGATCGGCTCGAACCGGCCGCTCTTATTGGCATCAAAAAGAAAGTCGATCGTATCCATTCCGGTACTGTTCAGCATCTCCCCACCGTTCTGTACTTTCACCTGTAAGCGGGCATTCGGCATACCTACCTGTTTGAGAAGGCGGTTCACCTGTTCTTCCAAAGGTGCTGTCTGGGCCTGTCTTTTTTTGGAAAGAACCGTCGCCAGTTTTTTAGCTTTCTCCAGCAGCCTGGTAGTTTCCTTTTCTTTGGCAGCTATACTATCATCCACCTGCAGGGAATCTTTTAATTTATTATCCAATTCCTGCCGGAGGAGCAACAATTCCCCGGTAGTCTGGACACCATGTTTTTTCAGGAGTTTATAACCAGCCGATATCCTCCCGTTTATTTCTTCTATCCGTTGGGGGTCATAGTTCACATGATCTTTAATACGCTCCACCTCTCCGGAAATATCCTGTAATTCGATCTGGACCGATTGCATGCGGTCAGCTATTCCAGGCAAGTCCGGATGAAGAGAGGAGAATGCCTGGATTTGATGTAGCAAGGATTTCAGCTGTTGAACCATCGGCGTCTCCCCGTCCGTCAACTCATTATAAACCTTTGCTAAAGCCATTTTAATGCCTTCCGAATTGTTCAATAACTTTAGCTCCGAATCCAGTTCTTCCAGTTCGTTTTCACGGAGGCCAACCTCACTTAATTCATCGAATAGAAATTTATTATAGTCCAGTTCCTTATTGAAATGCGCCTTTTGCTCCAGCAAAGCTGCCAATTCTTTTCCTGCATTCTGCCAGGCACGGAATTCCAGCCGGTATTCATCGACCACAGCAAGCTGTCCGGCCAGACCATCCAATACTTCTCTTTGAAAATCAGATTCTCCGAGCTCCAGGGTATCGAATTGCCGGTGCAGATCTACCAATAAAGAACTCAGTTTCCTTAATTGCTCCAGGTTCACCGGCGTATCGTTCACGAAGGCCCTTGATTTTCCATTCGGGGCGATTTCCCTTCTGATGACCACTTCTTCATCTTCCTCCCCATCCAGCCCATTGGCCGCGAAAAAAGCAATGGCCTCTTTCTTGCCCCCGATCCCGAATACACCCTCGACATAACATTTTTTTTCCCTGTTCAGCAGAACAGCCGGATCGGCCCTATCCCCCAGGATCAGAGACAATGCACCCATCAGAATGGATTTACCTGCTCCCGTCTCGCCGGTAATCACATTCAGGCGATCGGAAAAATCAATGGTGAGCGCATCGATTATGGCGTAGTTCTGTATGTGAAGTTTTTGTATCATATAGTGTAGCAACAAGCTATTAGCACAATGCTCCAAGCCAGCCTCTCAATATTTATTAATAAGGAGCAAATTAAGTAATTAGGTAATTCATCCAACAGTAAGATTCCCACATTTCAAAAATCATTCCCCCTTACAACGGGCAATCCCCGCTATCGCTTTTTGATCCAGCGAATTTTTATATTCATGTTCTTTCATGGAAAGGCATTTTTGAAAATAGGCTATCGCCTCCTGCAGGTTGCCTCTTTGTTCATACAGATAACCCATCTGAAGGGCAGCCCTGGCTGCATAATATTCCTTTAAGGATTCTCCGATCCGGATCGTGTTCAGATAGGCGGTTATCGCTTCATTCCCTTTTCCAAGCCCATCGTAGACCCGTCCCACCCGGTAGGTATATTCACATTTTTCTTCCGCCAGCCTGAAATCCCCGGGCTTTGTTCCCTGTAAGGATGCCAGGGCTTCTCCATAATACCCGCCGTCACTGAGCAGTCTTGCTTTTAACAATACTTTATTCGGCCAGATACCGCTTTTGGCTTCTTTTAACGCCTGCTTATCCGCATCCGCATCCACGCCGCCTTTTTTTATAGTTTGTTCCCTGAACATTCCCGCCTTTTGTTCATCACCCTGCAAATAATAATACCAGCTTAATTTTTGCAAAGCATCTTTCACATAAAATTTCCCCTTAAAACATCGTACAAAACGTTCCAGGTAGATATGCGCTTCCGGCTGCAGATGATACAGGCTTGCATACCCCATTTCCAGGTCCCATACCGGCATAGTCAAATATTCCGGAGCATTATTTTTCTGCCTGATAACCTGCTCGACAAACGCAGATTGCTGGTCATTGATGCCCAGGTTGGCGGCCAGGTAAGCAAAAAGATGATTATTTTTTATATCAAGTCTGTTTTGCCGGATATAAACGAAGACATCTGCCCGTTTGTTCTCTATATAGAACTTCAGGTACAAAAAATAAAATATAGCCTCATCACGGTACAATATAGCCCAGGGATCGTTTTGACCAAGGAAATGATCCAACTGCCCCATACCCGTTGTGATATCTCCTTTGATACCCAGCAGGCTGCTTAACCATTTATACCCGTCCGGAATAGTCCCTGCAACGACCTGCATCGCTCCGCTCAACATGATGGAAGGTGTAAAGTCAGGGAATTTTTTCTGATTTTCTTTGCTTTGGAGAAAGGAGCGTCTGAACTCCCAACCCGCATCCCAGTTATTACCGAATTTAATTTTTATAGCCGCCCATTGAAAATGGATTACGGATTTGGTGAACAGATGGAACGGAGAAGTCTGCGGGCCATCGTCCATTTGTTCCAGCCGCTCATCCAGCTTGTTTTTCCTGGATTCATATTCCGCAGGATCTTCATTAAAAAACAGGATGAAAAAATCTATATAATTATCCAGGAAGAACGGGATCAGGTTATCAGGATCTCTTTTTTTTTCTGAGTCCAGGATTTTCCTGCCTGCATCCAGCCTTAACTGTACAATCTCCCGGTAGGCCTGTTGGCAGGGAGCGTTGAAATCATAGTGCTTTTGTGCGAAACCAGTGCCGGGAAGGAGGAGCGAAAGCAGTAAATTAATAATGACAAATACGGCACCCAAAAAGGCAGGACGGGAAGAAAGAAAGATACGGGAAGCACCTGCAAAAAAAAACCGCCCCGGAATGTTTATCTTCTGAGGCGGCTTCTTTATTTGCATGAATTCGCGTTATGCATTATTTATCCCTTTCTATTTCACTTCGATACCGTCGTTCAATTCGTTATCCACCAGGATACGACCACAGTTCTCACATACGATGATCTTTTTCCGCTGACGGATCTCGCTTTGTCTTTGAGGGGGAATAGCATTGAAACAACCTCCGCAGGCATCCCTTACTACAGGAACAACGGCCAGCCCATTACGGTAATTGCCCCGGATACGGTCGTAAGAATGAAGGATCCTTGGTTCTACTTTCTGACGGGCTTCGGCAGATAATTTATTAAAGTGTTTTTCTTCCTTTTCCGTAGTACCGATGATCTTATCCAGTTCATCTTTTTTATTCTTCAGCACACCTTCCTTGGTGGAAATGTTCTTTTTGGCCTTTTCCAGCAATTGCACTTTTTCAGCAATTTCTTCGTTGGCATCTTTGATATGTTTCTCGGCCAGTTTCACTTCCAGCTGCTGCATTTCGATCTCTTTGTTGATCGCTTCAAACTCGCGGCTGTTTTTTACATTCTGACTTTGTTTGTCATATTTCTTTACCAGCGCATCAGCCTCTTTAATGATCTCTTTTTTCTGGTTGATGAACTCCTGGAT
>NZ_JBTLQH010000097.1:0-6862 GCF_054461575.1 Flavitalea flava | reverse complement strand
GGGAATCCGAACACGATCCCAGGAATCAATCCCAACCGGCATCCAAAACAGAGCCTGTTCCTAATCCATTATAAACCATCCATCAGTAACCATCCATCCTAAACCGCCGAAATCACCTGCTTTTTGTTTCAGGAGGTGAAATCCTCTACCTGGCTGGCAAGGGCTCTGATCCACTTATTCCAGGTCCTGAAGGAAAACCAGACCATTAAAGCCATCAGTATCAGGACACCAACCAGCAGGAGAACCTTTACTTTCGTGAAATTTATAACGGCTGAGAAAAAAAGGATCAGGAAAATGCTATAAAGGGAAGATACCATCAACGAAAAAACGGACAGCCGCCTGATCCTTACCAGATATTGCTGAAGGGATAGTTTTAGATTGGCCCCGCTGGCAGGCAGCACCAGGGAAATATACCCCAGGACATCATTAAAAATATAGAGAAGCACACTGCTTACCAGCAAAGCGTTTACAAAGAATGGTTTTTTATCGCCATCAAACCAGTCCCGGTAAACCAATAAGAACAAGGTCAGGCCAATTGTCTCCATTATCAATTTTATCCTGATCTTTTTTATAGAAGGAAGACGGGAGATCCTGGTCATTTTTTGAAGATCGGATTCCATTTTAGCCGGTCCACCGGCATTTTGCCAGGAAGATTTTAAGTCTTGCAGATCCATAGATTTAGTTTATTATTTTTTTTAATTTATGTTTGATCCTGTTGAGCTTTACACCCACATTATTATCACTAAGACCCGTTATTTCACCAATCTCCCGGTAACTGAAATCTTCCAGATAAAGAGAGATGACCGCCTTCTCGGAATCGCTTAATAAGCGTATAGCTGAAAACAGCCGTTCTTCCATCTGCGGGATTGGTCCTTCGATTGTGCCTTCGATTGCCCCTTCACCAGGAAGAACAAGATTATCCGGGATCTCCTCGTAATAATCGGTTGGGGCCGCTGATTTACGATAGATGGCCATAGCCGTATTTAATCCGACCCTGTACATCCATGAACTTAGCCTTGCCTCTTTTTTAAAGGAGGGAAATGATTTCCACAACTGGTAAACAATTTCCTGAAACAGGTCTTCCCGGTCCTCCGGACGATCCCGGTAAATCCTGCATATTTTATAGATAATCTTTTGATGGTCACCTATCGCCTTTAAAAATTCTTTTTCCATGCTGTGTTTTTTTGCACCCGTTCTCATTGTTAGTTGTTGTGGCGACCGGGAAACTTACAGGGCCTGTGCCTTTTTTTGAGGCCATTATCCGGAATATCCCCGGGGCCACCGCCCAAAGTGCAAATTAGAAAGCTTCAAAAAAACTATGTATAAATTTTTATAAATCAAAAAGATAGCTAATCTCTCCCTGATGCCGGGGGGTTTATCCGTAAAGGGGGTATCTTTGCCCCTCTTTAGGCCAGATCATTGAATACTGGCAGATCATTTAATTTGAAAAACATCGAGTAAAGCCATGGTTCATAATTTCAACTCAGGTCCCAGCATCTTACCGAAAGAAGTTTTCGAGCAGGCCAGCCGTGCCATTCTGGATTTTAATAATTCCGGTCTTTCCATTCTGGAAATCGGGCACAGGACCTCTCTTTTCCAGGAAGTGCTGGATGAGGCCGTAGCTATTTCCCGCGAATTATTACAGCTGGATAATGAACATGATGTATTGTTCCTCCATGGAGGAGCTTCCACTCAGTTCTTCCAGGTCCCCATGAATTTGTTGAACGAGGACGAAACCGCGGCATATTTGGATTGCGGCGTTTTTAGCGCCAAGGCCCTTAAGGAAGCAAAACTTTTCGGCAAGGTGGATGTAGTCGCCTCATCCAAAGAAAAGAATTATACTTATATCCCCCGTGATTTTGTCATTTCTCCGGAGACAAAATATTTTCATTATACCACGAATAATACCATCGAAGGAACACAAATGCATCATATTCCCGACACCAAGGTTCCCCTGGTAGCCGATATGAGCAGCGATATCCTCAGCAGGGTAATGGATTTTAACCGGTTTGATCTCATCTATGCGGGAGCGCAAAAAAATATTGGCGCAGCCGGGGTGAACATGGTGATCGTTAAAAAAGATATCCTGGGTAAGGTGAACCGCAAACTGCCCTCCATGATGGATTACCGTCAGCATATCGAAGCAGGTTCCATGCTCAACACCCCTCCGGTCTTTGCCATTTACGTATGTTTGCTGACCCTCCGCTGGCTGAAACAACAGGGAGGTGTCGCAGCCATTGAAAAGATCAATAAAAAGAAAGCGGCGCTTATCTATGATACCCTGGATAATCTATCCATTTTCCGTCCTACAGTAGTCAGGGAAGACCGGAGCATTATGAACGCGGTCTTTGTCATGGATGATCCGGCGCTGGAAAAGGAATTCCTGGCTACCTGCAAAGAGAACGGTATGGTTGGTATTAAAGGCCATCGGAGTGTCGGAGGGTTCAGAGCCTCTCTATACAATGCTCTTCCATTGGAAAGCGTACAGGCATTAACGGAACTGATGAAACATTTTGCAACTCAAAAAGCTTAATAACGATGGCAACGATTACTCCATTCAGGGCCTTACGTCCGGCTCCTTCCCTGGCAAAACAAGTAGCTTCCAGGCCTTATGATGTATTGAACAGCCGGGAAGCCAGGGAAGAAGCAGCAGGTAACCCCGACTCTTTCCTGCATATCACCAAATCCGAGATCGATCTGCCGGAAGATATAGATACCCATTCTCAAACGGTCTACGACAAGGCGAAAGAAAACCTGCAGAACTTTATCAAAAAAGGGATATTACTGCAGGAGGAAAAACCCTGTTATTATATTTACCGGCTGATCATGAACGGCAGGAGTCAGACAGGTCTGGTCTGCGGGAGTTCGGTCGATGATTATGAGAACGATATTATCAAAAAACATGAGCTGACCCGCCCGGACAAGGAAGCCGACCGGATCAATCATATGAAAACCATCGGCGCGCAGACGGGAAACGTTTTTTTAGCTTATAAAAATGTGGAGGCCGTCGACACCCTGATCGAAAACTGGAAAAACACGCACAGCCCATTATATGATTTTGTGGCAGAAGACGGCATTAGTCATACGATATGGGTGGCGGACACGAAAGAGGCGATCAGCGGCATTACCGCACTTTTTGCGAACTCCGTTCCTTTTACCTATATCGCGGATGGTCATCACCGTGCAGCTTCCGCTGCCAAGGTAAGAAAGGCGCTTGGCGAAGGAGCCTCCAAAGAAGCCGATTTTTTCCTGACCACATTATTCCCGGCCGCCCAGTTACATATACTGGATTATAACCGGCTGGCGCATGACCTGAATGGTGCGACGGTCGAGGAATTCCTGACCAATCTGCAAAAGGATTTCCTGGTGGGCAAACTCGATAAGGCATTTGCTCCGGGTCAATTGCATGAATTCGGAATGTACCTCGACGGCAATTGGTACCAGCTTGTGGCCAAGGAAGGTACCTTTACCACCGATCCTATCGGCATCCTTGACGTAACGATCCTTCAAAAAAATGTGCTGGACAAATTGCTCGCCATCAAAGACCCACGGACAGATAAACGGATCGATTTTGCGGGCGGGATCCGTGGACTGGCAGAACTGGAGAAAAGGGTGAACAGCGGTGAAATGAAGGTTGCTTTCAGCTTGTATCCCGTCAGTATCGAACAGTTATTCGATATTGCCGACAGCGGAAATATTATGCCTCCGAAAAGCACCTGGTTCGAACCGAAATTAAGAGATGGTCTGCTGACGCATTTGATATAGCGGCAACCTCCGGGTTTAAGAAAACAACCATTATGGTGCGTGTTTTGAATAACGAGCCGGTAACATAGAGTTTTTTTTTGATACATAAAAAATCTTAGCTTGCAGTTCAATCATATTCCATGAGTCGTGTCCTGTTTCTGATAAGTATATCCTTCCTTTCCGGTCTTTCCGTCCTTGCTCAATCTGAACCGGATTCCAAGGCCTTGCAGGAAACGGCTAAAACATTCACCCGCCAGGGAGATTATACCAATGCGGTGATCGTTCTTAACGGGGCGTTGAAAAAAGATCCGAATAATATAGAATTACAAAAGGATCTCGCATTCGATTATTATCTGCAGCAGGAAAATGCCAAAGGATTGAATATTGCCAGGGCCCTGACCGAACGAACGGATGCCGATGTTCAGTGTTACCAGCTGGCAGGGCTTTTTTATAAGGCTATCGACCAAGGCAAGGAATGCGAAAAGCTTTATAGAGCAGGAATCAAACGTTTTCCTCAAAGCGGGGTACTATATAATGAGCTTGGTGAAATGCTCTGGGCCCGTCAGGACAATGCTTCTATTAAAGAATGGGAAAAGGGGATCGAAATCGACCCCGGTTACTCTTCCAATTATTATAATGCCTGTAAATATTATTTTGTAACGACCGACAAAGTCTGGAGTCTCGTCTACGGGGAGATTTTTTTAAACCTGGAAAGTTATAGCAAACGCACCGCTGAGGTAAAAGGTCTTCTTCTTCAGGGCTATAAAAAATTGTTCAGCGAGACAGACCTGATGAAATTCCAAAACGGCAAAGCACCTTTTGTTGCTGCCTATCTGGGTACCATCCAAAAAGTCAGCGGTGCCGTTGCACAGGGTATCACCACAGAATCGCTCACTTTACTGCGGACAAGATTCATCCTTGGCTGGTACCAGAATTATTCCAGCAATTTTCCTTTCCGTCTTTTCGATTACCAGCGCCAGCTATTAAAGGACGGTCTTTTCGATGCTTATAATCAATGGATCTTCGGCGCTGCCGAAAACCTCACCAACTTCCAGACCTGGACCAATACCCATGCCGATGAGTATACCCGGTTCACCAATTTCCAGAAAGGAAGGGTCTTCCGGTTACCCGAAGGACAGTATTACCAGGTCGCTTCCAAATAAGTATGGGGTCTTTTCTCCTTCGCGGCTTTCCTGTTTTTTTTGTATTTTGATGCCCGGAAACATCCGTCAATTAAAAAATTACTATGACCTCCCCTACACGATTGTTCGATTGCCTTCAGTTACACCTGGAAAAATCCCCGCTGCCGGATATGCTGGCAGCTAAAGAAAATGGAGCCTGGAAGACCTACAGCACAGAACAGGTAGCGGAAACAGTGAATAAGATCAGCGGGGGGCTCCTCAAATTGGGTATTTCAGGAGGGGATCTTAGTCCGGAGGGAATGGATAAAGTGGCTATAATTGCCAAAAACAGACCGGAGTGGGTCATGGTAGACCTGGCTACCCAGCAGATAGGCGCCGTATTGACCCCCATCTATCCTACGATCAATGTCCAGGAACTGGAATTTGTGCTGAATGATGCCGGCGTGAAGGTAATCTTTGTCGATAATGAGGAGCTCTTTCATAAAGTATTGAGCATTCGCGACAAACTGATCACTCTCCGGGAAATCTATTCTTTCGAACACGTACCGAATGCCAGGCATTGGAAAGAATTGACGGATAGTGCAGGGCAGGAAGACCTGGCCCGTATTCCGGCTATCCGTGAAAAGATACGGTATGAAGACCTGGCCACTATCATTTATACATCCGGCACTACCGGTACACCAAAGGGAGTTATGCTTTCCCATCAGAACATTCTCAGCAATGTGATGGCTTGTCTCAAATGTATCCCCCCCGGACCGATCAAGGCGCTTAGTTTTCTGCCGCTCAATCATATTTTTGAGCGCATGCTGACCTATATCTATATTTTTAACGGCAGCCCCATCTATTATGCGGAAAGCATGGATACCATCGGCGAAAATCTGAAAGAAGTGCAGCCCCAGATGTTCACCACCGTTCCCCGTCTGCTGGAAAAAGTCTATGACCGTATCATGCAAAAAGGAGCCGAACTCACCGGTGTGAAAAAGAAGCTTTTCTTCTGGGCCCACGACCTCGCCACCCGCTATGAGATCAATAAACCCATGGGGTTTTGGTATGACCTGCAATTGTCCCTGGCCAACAAACTCATCTTCAGTAAATGGAGAGAAGGCCTCGGCAATAACCTTATATGTATCGTCAGCGGCGGTGCTGCCTGCCAGGTACGGCTGATCCGGATTTTTACCGCCGCAAAGATCCCTGTTATGGAAGGATACGGGCTCACCGAAACCTCCCCGGTGATCAGCGTCAACCGTTATGAAGTGAAAGATCGTATGTTCGGTACCGTTGGGCGGCTGATCGAAGGAGTAGATGTGAAGATCGCAGAAGATGGAGAGATCCTTTGCAAAGGCCCCAATATTACCTTGGGGTATTTTAAACGCCCTGACCTGTCGGCGGAAGCCCTGATCGATGGCTGGTTCCATACAGGTGATATCGGACAGCTGATCGATGGAAAATTCCTGAAAATTACCGACCGCAAAAAAGAAATGTTCAAGACCAGCGGAGGAAAATATGTAGCCCCGCTCGTGATCGAAAATAAATTAAAGGAGTCGATGCTGGTCGAGCAAATCATGATCGTTGGCCCCGAACGGAAATTCGTAGGAGCGCTCATCGTCCCGGCCTTTGTCTATTTAAAAGACTGGGCCCGGCAGAATGGGATCAATTCGGCCACCAATGAGGAATTGATCCGCAATCCCAAAGTCATCAACCATTACCAGGAAGTCATAGAGAACTATAATCAATATTTTAATCATGTGGAGCAGATCAAAAAATTCGAACTGCTTCCTGCGGAATGGAGTATCGAAACCGGGGAGATGACGCCCAAGCTCAGCCTAAAACGAAAAGTGATCACGGAAAGATACCGCGATGTGATCGAAAAAATTTACGCTTAGAATTTAAATATTTCTGCAAATCGAGTGGGAAGGTAGCCATTAGCTGACTACCTGTCCCCTCACACCACACGTGCGTACGGGCCCGTACACGGC
>NZ_JBTLQH010000096.1:0-6958 GCF_054461575.1 Flavitalea flava | reverse complement strand
AACCTATGTACTCCTTGTTGCCAAAAACTGTGTATTCCTGATTACGAAAAATCCTGCATTTGTGATTGCCGATTACACCAATCCGGAATTGGCCAAAAAAGCTTTTGGTTTTGGGCTATTTATATTGATCTTCAATCCCTTCTGTAGAAAGATCAGTCTAAATTCGAAAAAATGGCATTCACGTACTCTTGCGGGATCTTTTCTTGTTCCAGCCTGTTTTTATCTATAGATTTTAATAGTGTATAAAGCCCAGCCTCGTGTTTATTCAGTTGGTCCAGCCTTTCTGCATTATTTCGTTCGCCATTGACGGCAAATTCATGGAAGGTGTGAAAAGTTTGGCTATCCATCATTATACTTTGGGTATGTGCATAATAACCTCGGAGTTGGTGTAAAAGCTGAAATCCATGTTCATCTATATCTCCCCAATAATAAATATCTTTACGTTTGAGCCACCCGGTATTTCTCAGGTAACTTATATTGAAACCGCCGCCGCTCCAAATGGCGATTGCCGATGGAATAGGGGGTATGGTCAGGAAGTTCATCTTGTTCTCGGCGATCAGTACCTTTTTACAACCCCAGTCTGTCATTTCAAAATCGGAAAGTCGAATGCTCAGGTCCATTATATTATTATGAATGGCCAGCTTTTCATCTAAGATCCGGATCCGGATCAAAGGTTCGTCATGTTTCAGATAATAGCGTTCTGGGAATTTTTTTTGATCTTTATTACGGATATGTTCCGGGAGAAGGAAGTCAAATAATGATAGCAGCAATGCGCTATTTTGTTCAATAAATTTAGTGTGCAGCGGGATAGGTAATTGCCGTATATAGAGATTGGGTCTTGGGTTAAAGACAAAATACTGACATACTTTCAAAATATCCGGCCAGTTTGCATCCGGCAGGGTTAATAACAAGGCATTATTTATAATCCATTCCTTTAGCTGGGGAAGGCATTCTGCCAACAATTCATAATTCCGGGTAAATAGTTTCCATTCCTTCCGCTTCCCGGTACAATGCAAGTAGTCATCGGCTGTTTCGAATACGATACTATCTGGCAATTCATGTGTTCCCGATCGCCTGAAATTTTTACCTGCTGTTTTTACAAGATAACCGATCCCGTTTTCATTCTTCGAATCCCTGTATAAAACTGAAATCTCATTCTGAAGATCTTCAAATCGGTGGGTGACGTCTGCCGGTTGTACTTTTCCGATCCTGTCAATTTGCCGTGGGAAAAATGGTTCATTGGATATATAACTCTGCAGGAATGGTTTCCACCATCGCAGTGCCTGTAGTTTTATTTCTTCCGGACTGATCATTTCATTAGAATTATGAATTGGCATGCCTGAATAGGCTGTCATGTCTCGATTTTTCTATCTCGTACTCCTCTTTGGTAAAGTTACTTACTTGTGAATTATTCCCGTCCTTGTTACTGACAAAATGAAAGGAGTTGACATGACCTTCTATGATATGTATTTTCTGCAGCGGTGTCACGATGAGTAATTGCAGGTTCAGCTTCCTGAAGAGTTCAAGCCCGTAACGTGTGCTCTCGTCGCTCCCCCTGCCAAAAGCCTCATCGATCACCACGAACCGGAAACTCCGGCTCTTGATTTCGCCAAATTGTAATCCGAATTGATAGGCAAGGGCACTTGCTAATATGGTATAAGCCAGCTTCTCCTTCTGACCACCGCTCTTTCCACCGGACCCTTCGTAGAATTCCTTCTCCGTGTGATCTGCATTATAGCGTTCGCTCGCATTGAATTCGAACCATTGCCGTACATCCGTAACGGTGGCGGTCCATTCCTTATCGAGGCTTTCGGCGCTGGCAAAGCGATCTAATATCCTCTTCACCTGCTCGTACTTATCTTCGGTATACAATTCCGAATTGTTACTGAAGGAATTCGTATAGCATTTTTTCAACTCTTCTCTGAACAGACGAACTTCCTTACTGGGAGTGGCGTCCATTAATATAGTAATGTAAGTATCCTGGGCAGCATTGTAAACTATTTCAGACAGATGCTGATTGATCGTCTTTATTTTCACCTTGATATCCTTTTCGTGCTTCTCGAGTTGGCTGTCGAATACCGCGATGCTATTAATGGTATTTTTATTCAACTCCTCCTTAAACCGCTCTTCATGTCTTTTCAGGTCTTCGGAGACCAGTCGCTCGAATTTTTGCATATACTCAGTCCTGGCATCGATATTTTCGCCGAGCTCGCTGTATTCCGCCTTGGAATGCTCCTTTATTTCCCGCATTTTCCGCTCTATGGACGAGCGCAACGAGCTCAACCTGAACCGAAGCTTCTTTAATTCACCGGTATCGCCTTCAAAAAGCTTTCTAAACTGCTCCTGCTGCCTGTCGATGGAAGAAAGACGTAAATTTCTATCGGTCAGCTTTTCTTCGATGACCGGAAAATAGTTTTCCCGTTGTTTCGGATCGGCCTGCCTGACTGTCTCTTCCGTATCCAGCAATTGGACTTGGTAGGTTTCAACGGATTTTTTCAGCCCCCCTATTTCCTGGTTCTTCTCCGTTTCTTTTTGCTTAACTTCTTCTATCAGACGGTTAACTTCATCTCTTTTGTTGTGAAGCAGGGAAAGAATATCATTGTTATTCAGCAGCTCGTGGCGTTCCTGCCCGAGCTGATGAATCTTTGCTACATGATATTTCCAATTGATCCGATCGAAATCCCTGACAGTGAGTAAAATACTCAGTTGCCGCCCGATAGCTTCGTTATTTTTCTGTTGCTTTTCGATTTCCCGTAGACTATTTTTGAGTATATGGAACTCCTCCTCAAGGTCTGAAATAGCACCTTCCAGGGCTTTTATCTTTTCCCCATTGCTCCAGCCCAACACATAATTACGTCGGTCATCGAGCCTTGTCCTGTCATCTTTCGTATGGCGTATCCTTCCGCGTTTAATCAATCCTTGCTGGGTGATCCCATATGGCACCTGCTGCAGATGTTCCACTTCCACGCAAAGAAAATCCCCGAAACTCCGTTGCAAATAGCTTTCCAGCCAGTCAGCAAAGGGCGAGTCCGGCTTAATGTCCAGTTTGTGCACGACACTATCATTATCCAACTGTCTGAATGTAGTCTGAGCGTTTTCCAATTCTGCATCCAGGTAGGTAAGCTTTATCCCTTTGCCATCTGCGCCACGGAGGGGATTGTCATTTATATACTTACTCACACTCCTGTAATGCGGACCGGGCACCAGCAGACTGATACCGGTATCCCGCAATAATTTTTCAACCGCCCCTTCCCAGGCCGCTTCCGACTCGTTCACCTGTAACAATTCACCTGCAAAAGGTAGATTTTCTTCATTAATATCCAGGTCCACGCACAACCGGGTTCTGAATCCCACCAGCCATCCGGGTATCTGCGTCTTACGATCTTTTAATGATTCAAGCTCTTTTTGCTCGACCTGCAGCTCACTTTCATTTTTACGTAGTTCGCTTACCAGGTTATCCCGCTGTTCCTTCAGTTCGGCATCCTTTATTATACAGGCTTCATTGATGATCCCTGCTTTGTGAATATTTGCATGAAAATCAGTTTCATTCGATACAACTTGCAATCCGCATGGCAGGGCCAGTCTTTCATAGTCCTCAAAATCCTTTTTCTTTACTTCTTTATCCTTGTCATGTTGCTTTATTTCAAGATCAATTTGCTCCAATCTTTTGCCGCCATTATTGTCAATATCCTGCAATATGCCCAGCTTTTGATTTTCCAGCTCGTCTTTTTGTTCCGCTAACCTTTTTTGAATTTTCGACGCGACGTCCAGGTCTTCAAGGGTCTTTGCAATCACATCCCGTAGCAATTGCTGTTTTTGTTCTGCAAACCAGGCGGGTATCACCCCGAGCATCATCTCGATATTCTCTATTTCCCTGCCTGTCTTGCCGTATTCCACGGAGAATTCCGTTAAAGGTTTCAACAGTTGGAATTGCTCCCTGGCATTGACTACGGCCCCATGCGCCTTATTCAGATCATCGAAGCGTTTCAACAGGGATGTGATCTGCTCTTTTACATCGGTCCGTTCCAGCATTTGCTCGCGAACGAAATCAGTCAGGCTGCTGACAGACTTCATGGATACAGTCTGGTAAAAAAGGTCGATGGCCTTATCGCTGTTCATCCCGAAAAGGCGCCGGAACTGTTCGCTATACTGGCTGAAATTATCACTGAACAACTGTAATCCTTCCGTCTGCCGTAACCTTTTCCGGAGATCGTTGATATCTGTAAAGCCGCTGAAATGTTGGGTGATGGTGAGCGGTGCCGGGCTGATGATAAGAAGCTTTTCCACTTTCCCATCCTTCCCGATCCAGAAGACCTGGGCAAGGCATACGTCCTCTTTGTAGCCCTCATTATGAAAATTCCCGGCAATTACAGTATATGTATTATCGTCCGGACGTAAATATATTTTCCTGGCTATTTTGGTGATCTCCTCCTTTTCTTTCTTGTATTCGCCTTTGACATAACTTAAAAGATTCCGCTCTTTGCCTTCCGCCCCTGCCGCCTTATTGAATACTATTTTATTGTGAGGCACCAACAGGCAAGTAAGTGCATCCACCAATGTAGATTTACCGGAACCGATGTCGCCGGTCAATAAGGCATTGTATCCGTCGGGTTCGATCTTCCATCGCACCTTATTGAAAGTGCCCCAATTAAGTACTTCCAGGTATTGTAGCCGGAAGCCGGCGTTCACCGGGGCGAAATCCATCTCCAATTCTTCCATAAATTTCATTTTATCAGTCCGTTATATTTTTCTCCGCCGCGAACCCTTCCAGCTTTTGCAGCATATCGTCAATCACCCCGGCATTTACAAAACCTTTTATGATACGGTGTATCTCGTAGTTATTACTGTTGTCATCGAGTTTCCGCAGGAACCCGATATCGATCACTTTATTGATCGTGGTTATGATCTTATCCTGCTGTTTTGCCTCATCCGATGCGGTAGGAAGAAACCCTTTGGTACGATTAATGATCTCCTGCTGGGTAATAATGGCCCTCACAGTTCCTCCCTGAGCATCCTGTTCCAGCAGATATTTCCGAAGTACGAGGCACAACAGCGACGTAAAGAAGTTCAACTGCCGCTTTTCCGCCAATCTGGGCAACTCCGCTCCTTCTTCCAGCTCTTTCTGTTGCAGGTAAGCATAACCCTCGCTTTTGTCGATATAAACATCGAGGCCAATGGCGGAAAAATATTTTTTTATTTCCGGCTCATATTGCAGGAGGTTTTCCCAGGCCTCTTTTTGATGATTATAAAGAATGCCTTTCAACAAGGTTATCAAGGCAATTGAATGTACCTGGATCATAATTTATCGGTTAAAAATGATAAGAGGCGTCTCTAATTGGTATTGCACCCCGGTTTCTACGTTCATAATATTCAATTTCTCGGCGCGCTCATTGTCAATATAATGCCTGGAGTCCCCGGTGGCAATTTGCATATAGCCCAATATCTCGGTAACGCCTTTTGTCGGCCGGTAATGCAGCAATACTCCCGAAAGGGATACCTGGGACTTAGTCCGCAGTAATGTTTTAACATTATTCCTCAGTTCATCTATATTGACATAAAATTGCCCGAACAAGGCATTTGTGTCCGCGTCTGCTGTCCCTTCCTCTATGACCGTTTCTTCAAAGTGAATTTTCAACGGTGGCGTAAAAAGAGGGCGTTCCATTAAAAAGGCAGGGCGGAATAAGCGGTCTGTTTCCATTAACACCTGTTGCGTATCCAGATCGTCCTTATGCTCTAATAAAAGACCTTCAATGGCCTCAATACTCCGCAGGATATGTCTGCTCTCTGACAGATTTTTCTGTTCCACGTACTTTCGTAATTGCTCGATCAGTCCATCGTTGCTCCTGTTCACTTTATCACCGGCATCCACGAGGTTGGTCTTGATCCTGTCGACGATCTGTTCCTGTTTCACCTGCTTGATGACGGGGATCCCATTCAACTTTTCGATCAGACCCTCCAATTCCTGTTGCATACTTTCACTCATCAGGAATTCCCAAAATGCTTTAAAACTTTTTCCCTGGTCCGTATTCCGCAAGTAATCCTGCTGTTCGAAAATATTGTCCAGTAAAACTCCTTTCGCCAGGTTGCTTTTGATAATTGTTTGCCGGGTCTGCGTATCCAACTCCCTGAAGTTTTCTTCCACCTGCCTGAAATCCGCCAGCAAACGCCTTGCCGTCTCTTCCGCCAGGAAATAATCCTCCTTTAGTTGCGTGTCCGAAGGTTTGGCGTAATGCCCCTTTTTGATCTGTTCCATCTCTTCGTCTATTTTCTTCCGTTCTTCCTGCAATTGCTGTAGGCGTTCGTACGGCCCCGCCGTCCTATTGACTATTTGCTGCAACAAGGCGAAGAACTGCAACAGCCGGCTATGTGTTCCTACGAATTGCTGCTTATTCAGGTCGTCGAGCCATTTCAAGGCATTTTCAGTAGCCGGGGAAAGCTCGTATACCGGCTCATCCGCCGTCTCATAATATCGCCGTAAATATCCCTGCTGCGACCATTTTTGCAGATAGTCCAGGGGCGGTTTAGCGTGATCGGATATCCCCTGGCGATCCAGGGCGAACAGGAAGTCCCCCAGTAAACCGCTAAGACCGGATTGAGAATAGGATATTTTGTCCTGCTGCTTGAAGGCGAGATGAAAAAAGCTTATCAGCAAAGGAAAATGCTCCGCTCTAAATATTTGGAGGGTTTTATCATTTTTGTAAAGGGATAATGCTTTTTCAAAGTTCATAATTAAAGGAAATGGGAGGTGAATTTACCAAAATCCTCCATGTTCTTGTCATATTTCATGGAGGATCGCCTGCATTTGCAAATGTATTTGTCCGAATCTGTGCATTTCTGGTGTATAAATAATCGCAAAGTGAGCTCGTTGGGACCCCTTACAATATAACACTCCCCATATTCGAGACCAAAAGGTTAGGGTGTTAAGTTAAGATTTGTCTTGCGGTATTCATAGATCAGG
>NZ_JBTLQH010000095.1:0-7033 GCF_054461575.1 Flavitalea flava | reverse complement strand
ATGGTCTCATGCAGTCGCCCAGGGGGCTCGTGTCATCTGGCGATAATTATTTTTCAATGGTCAGATGCAGTCGACCCCGGGGGTCTCGTGTCATTCGGTAATAATTATTTTTCAATGGTCTCATGCAGTCGCCCAGGGGGCTCGTGTCATCTGGCGATAATTATTTTTCAATGGTCAGATGCAGTCGACCCGGGGGGTCTCGTGCATCTGGCAAAAATTATTTTCATAAGTCAGGTACTAAATTTGATTTACTTCCGGTTGTGTCCTGATAAATCTGTTTGTAATGGCCGGATTAAGGCAATATTGGCCATAATCATGTCAAAATCCTATATTCCGTATCAAAATAATAGATTTGATTTGTTTCTGCAAGAATTCTCTAAAATATTGATTGTGAATTTTTATGGCGATAAGAAAAGCCGACTTTACTAAAAATCTCCTGAAATGGCATAAAACGGATAATAACCGGGAAATGCCCTGGAAAGGGGAGAAGGATCCCTATAAGATCTGGCTGAGCGAGGTGATCCTGCAACAAACACGTGTTGAACAAGGGTGGGCTTACTATGAACGCTTCCTGGTAGCCTATCCAACGGTCCACGATCTGGCACAGGCGCCTGAACAACAGGTATTTAAGCTTTGGGAAGGTCTCGGATATTATAACCGGTGCCGGAATCTGATCCAAACGGCCAAAAAGATCTCGGATGTCTATAAAGGCCGGTTTCCCTCCACGTATGAGGAGATCCGCGAACTGAAGGGGATCGGACCTTATACCGGGGCAGCGATAGCCTCTTTTGCCTTCGATCTTCCCTATGCCGTGGTGGATGGCAATGTGGTTCGGGTACTTGCCCGGTATTTTGGCATTTCGACTCCTGTCGATACGACGGCGGGAAAGAAGTTGTTTGCCGAACTGGCGGACGCCTTATTGGACAAGACAACGGCTGGTCTTTATAATCAGGCCATTATGGATTTCGGAGCCGTTGTATGCAAGCCAAGGAACCCTTTATGCCCTGTCTGCGTGCAAAAGAAGGATTGCCAGGCATATAAAGGCGGCAGGGTTGCCCAATTGCCGGTAAAAGAGAAAACGATCCAAAAGAAGACGCGCTGGCTCTATTATTTTATAATTGAAGTTCCTGGTGAGAAAGTCTACATACGCCAGCGGAAAGAAAAGGATATCTGGGAAGATTTATTCGAATTCGTGCTCTGGGAAACGGACAAGGCTGTTTATCCCGATGACCTCCTCAGGTCCGATTTTGCCCTCGCTCTTTTCGGAAAGCAGTCTCTCACAGTCAGGTATATATCCAGAATATACCGGCAGGAGTTAAGTCATCAGACTATCCAGGGCCAGTTTATTACGATCAGCCTGAAAAAACCCTTACCCGATCTAAAAAATCACCTATTGGTGGATAAGCAGAAAATGAAAGAATACCCCTTTCCGAAGTTTATAAATGCCTGGCTTCAGGACCCGACCCCCATGCAAAGTTTATTCTAAGAGATTTTCCGCATACTTATTTCCTGTAAGGGCCTTGGGAAGGGTAGAAAAATTTATCTTTTTGGATGAAAAAATTTAATTTTAAGAGGAATTGGGATTGTAGGCAAGATTTATAAATTTCAAACTTCTTCTATGAGAGGCGTAAACAGGGTGATGCTAATCGGAAATTTAGGGAAAGACCCGGATGTACAACACCTCGAAGGAAATATTGCGGTTGCAAAATTCTCGTTGGCGACTACGGAGACATTTAAAGACAGGGCGGGAAAGCTGATCTCTCAAACAGAATGGCATACGGTGGTTTTATGGCGCGGTTTGGCGGAGCTCGCACAAAAATACCTGCACAAAGGCAGTCTGGTCTATATTGAAGGGAGGTTAAGGACCCGTAGCTGGGAGGACAAGGAAGGAAATAAGAAATTTGCTACCGAAGTGGTCGGGGACAACCTCATTATGCTGGATAAACGCTCTGATGGCATCTCTCATCCCCCTATTCACCATGAAGGACTGGAGGGTTTGGGGAATTCGGACACCCCCCCCATCGGAGAACCCTCCGAAGATCTGCCATTTTAAACCTTTTCCCCCAAACATCGACAATTGCTCTTGACTGATAAGACTTTAAGTATAAAAGAATTTATTAGATTTGCCAGTGTCATAAGGTGAATAGTACAGGCAGGCCTTCATGACCTGCCTGTCTGATAGTATTATAAACGAAACCCGATAATTTTGGATCTCCCTTTAACAAAACTGTTTTTCACAGGTAATTTTTCTTCCATTTTCCTGGTAATAAATCCACAGGCTACTACTATCCTTGCCATTATCATTCTTTTTTTGTTGATCATTTCCTTTGTAGTTGCCGGATCCGAAGTGGCCTTTTTTTCCCTGACCTATAAGGACATCAATATTCTGAAGACCAAGCAGGATACTTCCTGGAAACGGATCGTCAGCTTACTGGAAGAACCCAAAGCCCTGATGGCCTCCATGCTGATTGCCAACAGTATCGTAAATATCGCCATCATCATTCTGGCCAATTTCCTCATCGATGAATTGGTTCTCCTGAAACAAAACTTCTGGTTGTTTGAATTCCTGATAAAAGTGATCCTGGTGGCTTTTGTAGTGGTTTTGTTCGGAGAGGTAATGCCCAAGGTCTGGGCCACCCAGAATAACCTGCAATTTGCCTATTATACATCGGGTATCGTAGAGATCATTCACTTGTTGTTCCGGAGGATCAGTCTTTGGGCTGTACATCGGTCTGAAAACCTGGAGCGTTTTTTTGGAAGCAGGAAATCTGCCTTCAGCCTGGAAAAACTAGACTATGAAATCGATCAGTCCACAGATAATGACGCATCGGAAGAGGAAAAGAATATCCTGAAAGGCATCATCAAATTCGGTAGCATTACTGTGAAGCAAATAATGATAACCAGGCTGGATGTAAACGGGATTGAATACGGAATATCTTTTGCCGGGCTCAAACAGCAGGTGGAAGAATTACATTATTCCCGTTTGCCGGTATACAAAAAAAGTCTGGATGATCTGGCCGGCATGATCCATACCAAGGATCTGATCCCTCATCTGAATGAACCGGACGATTTTAACTGGCGGGATTTGCTTCGCCCTCCTTATTTTGTCCATGAACATAAGCTGATCGAAGATCTTCTGCAGGAATTTCAGCAAAAGAGGGTCCATTTTGCGGTAGTCGTCGATGAGTTCGGAGGCACCAGCGGGATCGTAACCCTGGAAGATATCCTGGAAGAGGTCATCGGAGAGATAAAAGATGAGTTCGATGAAGAAGAAAGTGCGAACCGGCAATTGGAGGATGGCAGTTATATTTTCGAAGGAAGAACGATGCTTAATGATGTTTGTAAGGCAATGAATCTGTCGGTAGAAACCTTTGATAAGGTAAAAGGGGAAAGTGATTCGCTGGCAGGGCTGATTTTGGAACTTTCCGGCGAGATCCCCAAAGTGAACGATGTAATCCCTTGTGGTGATTTTGAATTTACCATACTGGACGCAGATAGCAGCCGGATCAAAAAAGTAAAAGTGGCGATCAGGATGCAGGCCTGACATGGCTTCTATGAACTTTGAACCAACCCGGCCGTCTGAATGAGTATAAGACATTTATAATAAAATCAAGTGTTGAAGTTGAATAAAAGGACGTTTTTAACCGGAACCAGGGCTATTGCCCTTTTTCTGATTGCCGGCATATATTTTTCCTGTAACAGTGTTTACACACCCAAACGCCGGGGTTATTACAAAATAAATTTCCCCGCCCATCAATACCAGACCTTCCAACAGGCGGGATATCCTTACACCTTTGAATATCCGGTATATGCCACGATACTGCGGGATACCAGTTTTTTTGAAGCTGCCCCGGAGAACCCATACTGGATAAACATCGATTTTCCCCGTTTTAATGCCAGGATCTATATCAGTTATAAAGAAATAGGACGGAATAGTTTTGAAAAACTCAGGGAAGACGCCTATAAGATGACCTTCAAACATACTTATAAGGCCAATTCCATAGAGGATTCCCTCATGAAGACACCAAACGGGGTAAGCGGGGTCTTTTTCCGTGTGGGCGGCAATGCGGCCACCGCCAAACAATTCTTTGTTACCGATTCGACCAAACATTTTTTGCGTGGCGCCCTCTATTTCGATTCTACTCCCAATGAAGACTCCCTGGGGATTGTAAACCGGTTCCTCCAGGAAGATATGGGGCATCTTATCAATACTTTCAGATGGATCCCCCCCAGCCCCCTGAAGGGGGAGTACCCCAGCCCCTAAAGAGGGAGTAAAAATTCATTAGATTTGCATAATTAATATGAAGTATTTTTTTAAACAATTTTTAATTAATACTCCCCCTTCAGGGGGCTGGGGGGAATATATATGATAGCAATTGACAATATTCTGGTTAGCGACCTCATTATCGAGGAACAATTCGTTTGTGATCTTAACAAGTGCAAAGGGGGTTGTTGCGAAGACGGGGATGCCGGTGCTCCGCTTGAAAAGGAAGAGATGGATCATATCAACGCCGTTTACGAGATCGTAAAACCATATCTTACCCCGGCTGGTATAAAAGAGATCGAAAGCAGGGGCCGTTATAATTATGACCGCGAATTCGGATGGGTTACCCCGACCATTGAAGGGAAAATGTGTGCCTATGGTTTCCGGGATGAAAAGGGGGTTATAAAATGCGGCATCGAGCAGGCTTATTACGATGGTAAGACCACCTGGAAAAAGCCCATCAGTTGTCATTTATACCCGATCAAGATCAATAAGACAAAAGAAGGGGAAGTGGTGAACTATGAGCCGCGTGAAACCATGTGCAGCCCTGCTTGTGCCCTTGGAAAAAAATTAAAAGTGCCCGCTTATGTGTTTTTGAAGGAATCCCTGATCCGCAAATACGGTGAAGACTTCTATGCAGCCTTGGAGCAGGTAGCCAAAAAGTTTTATAAAAATCCGGTCCGGCCCTAAAACCCACCACCCAACCCCCGAAAGGGGAGGGATTAACACTATTAATCAATTTAGGCCCATGACAGAAACTGCCGCAAAATTTATTGCCCGGAGTACCGTAAAGTCGGAGGACCTGGATCATCGCAAAAAAATCAACTTTAATATTGGCCGTTACAATGCCGTGGTTCCGCAGGGCAAACAACAGTTCGCCGAACTGAACCTGGCCAGGGAGAGGGCAAAAAATATTAAATGGAAGGCGATTGAAAACCTTGACAAACAACTCGAAGAGTTCGAAACGACCTTTATCAAAAGAGGGGGGAGGGTCATTTGGGCGGAGAATTCAGCGCAGGCACTAGCTGAGATCCTGGCGATTTGTAAAGAAAAGAAATGCAGGACCATTGTGAAGAGCAAAAGTATGGTCACCGAGGAGATTAAATTGAATGATTTCCTGGAGGAAAATGAGATAGAAAGTATCGAGACCGATCTGGGAGAATATATCCAGCAGCTTGACGGAGAGCCGCCTTATCATATCGTTACACCGGCTATGCATAAGAGCAAGGAGGATGTTGCGAAATTGTTCCATGAGAAATTGCATACCAAACCGGGGTTAAGTCCGGAGCAGCTCACGTTGGTCGCCCGTGAGCGGTTGAGGGAAAAATATGTTCAGGCGGAGATCGGCATTACCGGAGCGAATTTTATTATTTCGGATATCGGCGGCATTGCCCTTACGGAAAATGAAGGGAATGCACGCCTGAGCTGTGCCTTTCCAAAGACCCATATTGTCATCGTTGGCCTGGAGAAAGTAATTCCTTCCATGACAGACCTTGGATTGTTCTGGCCCTTGCTGGCCACTTTCGGTACAGGGCAGCGGGTAACTGTATATAATACCATTATCACAGGACCAAAACAGCCCGGCGAAACGGATGGCCCTGAAGACATGATCGTGATCCTGCTGGACAATGGAAGGACCAATATCCTGGCCAATGAAAAGTCCAGGGAAAGCCTTTATTGTATCCGTTGCGGGGCCTGTCTGAATGCTTGTCCGATTTATAAGAACATCGGGGGACATAGTTACGGGACTACATATAGTGGTCCTATCGGTTCGGTAATCACTCCCCACCTGAAAGATATGGACGAATGGAAGCATCTGAGTTATGCTTCTTCCCTGTGCGGAAACTGCACGGAAGTCTGCGCAGTGAAGATCAATCTGCATGAACTGTTACTTGAAAACCGCTCTGAAGCGGTAGAGAAGGGATATTCCACCTGGTCGGAAAAAATAGCCTGGAAAGCATGGAAAAAGGCGAGCATGAACAGGGGGATGATGAATCTGGGTAACCGGAAGCTAAAGAATTGGATGGTAAACAAACTATTCAAAGGCTGGACGGCACATCGGAGTGAACTGGATTTTTCGCCGCAAACTTTTAATGAAAGATGGAAGTCGGAGCGGGAAAGCTGATCCCTGAATGTATGCTTTTATATACCCCACATATAACACCAAGACTTCGGTACATTGTTGATTTCATTGGCAAAGAATTGTTTGACAGTCCCATTGTTATCACCACCGACAGAGAAGAGTTTTCCGGAGCTGCCGTTCCCCGTCTGAACTACTCGCAAACCGAGATCGCAGAAAGCGATTTTTTTATACGGCCGGTATCGTTGTTGTTCGAATCTCATATTGAGGATACGCTGATCGAATGTTTCGAACTTAATTATCACAAAGCTTTTTATGAGACGGCAGGTGATTTCCCCTTTGATATATTTGCTGCTTCCTTTTACCTTCTCAGCCGTTATGAAGAATATCTTCCGCATAGTAAAGATGAGTTTGGACGCTTTGCCCATGATCAGTCGCTGGCTTTTCGTGAAGGTTTCCTCGGTATTCCTTTGATCAATATCTGGATGCAGGAATTTAAAAAGGCCCTTATCAAAAAACATTCCGGTCTAAACTTCCGTTATCCATCCTTTAAATTCATTCCGACCTACGATATCGATATTGCCTATTCCTATCTCCATAAAGGCTGGAAGAGAAATGTATTTGGTTTGCTGCGGTCTTTGATTAACGGAGACTGGTACCGGGTGAAAGAACGTGGAGCGGTATTACTG
>NZ_JBTLQH010000094.1:0-7051 GCF_054461575.1 Flavitalea flava | reverse complement strand
ATACTTTACCATACTCTTTTTGGAAGAAAAAGGTACGGCATTTATACGACATTACAAAATAGACTAGACACTAGTGCTATTTTACCCGACTTAAGTGAAATCCAATCCCGATTTAATAAAGTTTCTAATAATGCCAGCAACCATTTATCTATTATTTTGGGGGTGATACAATCGACTTCCTCTTTTAGCCAGGAACGTATCCACGGTAACGTAATTCATTTCTTGCACATCTCAATATTTGCTCAATGTAATCATAGCAGCCTTTAGGAAACCAGATTGGGGTTATTCCGAAGCTCAATAAATAAGCGTTTCTTTTTCGTAATTCTTCTTCATCCTCTGGCATAGCCTCCAAAGAAAAATGTTGTGGACGGTCAGTATCTCCCATTTCGGTTTTTACTGCCTGAAATACCTGCATGGTTCGATCGTTATTTAAGCTACAACCCAAAAAAAAGAGACTACCTGTCCGATAATAGTAAGAAAGCAACTTAGGAATGGGTTTAGATAAATCAAGCACTCCATCTCCATAAGCATCGTTGTATTGCCGTTTGCTTAAAATGCATCTTGCCGAAGATCTTACATCGCCGTGCAGTTTTACAATGGTTACCTTACCTTCTTCCGGATCCTCTAATATGTTTGTGCTATCGATTACCTGTATATTGTTATTTTCTCCATTTTCATACACCTGTTCAAGAATATGGTCATAATTGGTGGTGATGATTGTATCGTTAAATAGATCAGTTAGCCTCAAAGTTGTATCAGTGATTCTTCCTGTCTTCGAGAAAACGTCTTTTATTTCTTGTATGAATACATCTCTATACCCTTTTTTTTCAATTTCTTCAATAACCTGTTCGTATTGTCCCTCTCGTAAAAGAGAATTGATTAATGCAGGATCAATACCCGATGTTCTTCCCTGCTGTTCCAAGTGACGCTTTCATGAAGGGAAGCCGCTTTCTACGGATAGGCCCGCGCCAACAAACGGAACAACCTCACCTTCCATTAAACAGTGTACCAACTGCTCAAATCTTTCCTGGTTGCGTTCAAACCAATGGTTGTCGCCACACAACTCTGTAATACATTCCTCGCTTAATACCTGTGAAATACGATTAGTACGGAATATCTTGAAAGCCTGGTTATAAGCTTCACTATCACTTGCAAATAAGGCTTTGCTCGGATTAGTTAAGCCATCAATTTTATATTTTAACCTTAGATCTAGACCATCCTCACTCTCTAGCCAGTCATTAAAGTCTGAAAAAAACTCATAGAGATGGTGCCTGTCTCTATCACACCAGATTTTTACCGTGGATGCACTGGCTGTGTCTAGATCTATATCATTATATTTTTTATCCAATACACTCATGCAATGGCATTTTCAACTATGGTTTTAGATAGAAAACCCTGAATTTCCTGAGATTTGATTATCTTATCTTTTAGCTCGTCGCAGAGCTTCATTAATTCTTTTACTCTAGCTACAATGCGTTTTTGCTCTTCAAGGGGCGGAAGAGGAAATTTTAATTCAGTTAAAATTCCAAGATTTATGTTTTTTTGAGCTGTGGAAGGGGCAAACTTCTCAAGCATATCTTTTGAAACATCAATAAAGTAGCTCATGTAGTAAGAAATGACGCTGTCAATAGAATTAAAACAAACTATACTATCAGGAACACATGAATCAAAACTTAAAAATCCATATTCTGCGATATTTGCTGCAATTGTAATACAAAGCGTGCCTGCTTGTTGCATTTCACTTTGCTTTAGACCGAATTCATTATAGTACCCATTTATTGAATTAATCAAACCTCCATTTTTTTTTGCAAGCGAAACTTCTCCAGTCTGAATAAATGGATAAGAACCATCAATAAATAGTCTTTTATCATTTCTTGGCCGATGTTTGGACTTGCCTCTTTTCAAAATACCAACATCCGCCAACCTACACCATACCCAACCTTTCGCTAATTCGAAAGCAATTTCATTTTTTGTTATGGGTGGAAGATCCTTTTCCTTTTTAAGTTTGCCTTCTATTATGAGTTTATTTTTCTCGGCCTTTATCCGTTCCAATAAAACAGCTGCTGGCTCGTCTTCAGAATTTTGCTTTACTAATCTGCCAATAATAGCCAATTGTAAAATGGTTTTCTTTAACTGGTCAATACTATCTTCCGTACAAAACAGCGTATCGAAATGAGTTGATAGCTGCTGCCAGGTTGTTCGTAATTCGTCGGCTCCTTTTGCTCGTGTAAGAATTACAAGCAGGTTCTTTACTAATAATTGGTGGGTCTTAAGATTGTTGATTTGTTTCTCTTCTAATTTATCGCACAAAGCCATCAGTTCATCAACTTTGGCTACAATGCGTTTTTGCGCAAATATCGGTGCTAAAGGGATTGGGAGTTCTTCCCATTTCCCTCTATTGATAATTGGAGTTGCTGAGCCTGTTGCTTTTTCCAAAATTGTTCTTTGAAAGTAAGGGGAATTGAAAGCTATATTAAGGAAACTTGTTTCAATTAATATCGGACGAATACAGTTTATTTGTTGATTAAATGCGGTTTTAGACATTACAATTGCGGATTTGCCGATCGATCCACCAATGCAAACCATCAGAATATCTCCGGCATCAGCTAAAGTACTCATTTGAGCACCAAGATCTGTTAGTGTTTTATCAGACTCAGTTATCTTGCCATCTGGATTGATTTGGCCTGGTCCTATGAATGGAATTTCACCATCAAAGTATTTTGAGACTCCAGTGCTAGGTGTTTTTCCAGTGCTTCCAATTCCAATTTCTCCTAATCTAACCCATTTCCAACTTTCTGGCAATTCAAACAATTTCTCATCTTTCTCCACTTTGTCCAGCGAAGACTGCTTTTTTATCCTGCCTTCTTTTATTAATTTATCCTTTTCTTTTTCTATCTTTCTTATTAATTCACTTGTCGGCTCATCATTGAGGTCTTGAGTGATTAACTTTCCTCGAATCGCTAAATCTAAAATCAATCCCCGGAGACGAGCTATGCCTTCCAAGCTAATGTTGTCAATACTCTTAACCCGCCCCTTGGATTTTACACCTTGGGCATCCGTCCAAATATCAAAGCTCTGAATTATAGTGTCTATCATATTATTCGCCTCCATTTGTTAGTGCTTCAGCCAAAATTGTTTTAAGCTGATTACATAGAATGGAAATGGCGTTTCTCTCTTTATGATACTCTGCAAGCAATTCCACGGGGTCATGGCTTATTTGTTGCCCAACATGAGGGTTTTTAATATCGAGGTTGTAATTTCGTTCAATGATCTCGTTGACCGATACTTTCCAAGCCTGTTCGTTTTCAAGCCTTGCCTTAAATCCTCCATCCTCATTCCCCCACCAGTCTATTTCGGTTTGAAATTCTTCAAAACGCATAGGTTTGGTTTTATTATAATTGACCACACCTTCGGGATAAGGGTGTTCGTAAAACCAAATGTATTCAGTTGGTTTACCTTTGGTGAAAAATAAAATATTGGTCTTTATACTTGTGTAGGGGCTAAACACCCCGTTGGGTAAACGCACAATGGTGTGCAGGTTGCATTCGGCCAAGAGTTTTTCCTTGATTCTGCTTTTAATACCCTCGCCAAACAAAAAACCATCGGGTAAGACAACTGCTGCACGACCCTCATTTTTTAGAATATGAATTATCAGGGTTAAAAACAAATCGGCCGTTTCACGTGTTCGGAAGCTGGCCGGAAAGTTATTTTCAATGCCATCTTCTTCCATACCACCAAAAGGAGGATTAGTTACAACTACATTTACCCGGTCGCTATTGGAATAATCACGTAGAGGTCGGCTAAGGGTGTTATCGTGTTTTATATTTATGGGAACATCAATACCATGCAAAATCATATTGGTTGTACATAGCATGTGTGGTAATGCTTTCTTTTCAACTCCTTGAATGGACTTTTGCAATACTTCTTCATCGGCTGTCGATTTTACGAAATGTTTACGTTTGTATTCAATTACGTTTGTAAGAAAACCGCCTGTTCCACAGGCCGGATCGAGAACTATTTCGTCTAACTTTGGACTTACTCTGTTTACAATAAAGGTTGTCACCGCGCGAGGAGTATAGAATTCCCCGGCATTTCCCGCACTTTGCAAATCCTTCAGAATTTGTTCATAAATACTTCCGAAAGTATGACGATCGCTAGAGGCATTAAAATCAATTTCACAAAGTTTATTTACTACCTGACGCAGCAAAGTGCCCGATTTCATGTAGTTGTACGCATCTTCAAATACATTTTTTATTACCAGCGCTCTTTTGCCATTTTCACCCTCAATATTTAATTTGTTTTTTAAAGTTGGGAAAAGCTTAATGTTTACAAATTCAATTAACTCATCTCCTGTTATACCTTCAGAATCTTTAGCCCAATTACGCCAACGCAATTTTTCGGGCAGCGGCGAATAGTAATCATCTTCCGTCATTTCTAATTCATCCTCACGGTCGTCGACAATTTTTAAAAAAAACAACCACACTAATTGGCTAATTCTTTGCGCATCTCCATCAACTCCAACATCCTTGCGCATAATATCTTGAATAGATTTTATGATACCTGAAACATTACTCATGCTGTTCTCTCCTGTTTAAATAATTCGTTTTCTAGATCTTGTATAGCTTTTTCGTAATTCTCTTTGCCTCCAAATATATCCTTAATAATTTCTAAAGGCGTACCAATATCGCTGAATGGTTTTAAATTAAGAACTTTTGCATTTTCAATACTTTTAACACCTTTGTCGGCATACATCTCAAGTAATCCTTGTAATACTGCCCGGGCTTGTTCGCCATATTTAGTAAAGTAGTCTCGTTTCTTGACGTTGTTAGCTCGTTCTTTTCTTGTTAATGGAGGTTGGCCAAAAGCAATATGACAAATGAGATCAAAATCCCCGTATTCTCTTCCCACTAATTCGGCTAAATTTTCAAGTACGACACCATGCTCTTCAAGCAAATCTATTATGACTTGTTTTTTACTGCCGTCATTCCAGTTTCTTAAAAAATCGTCTAGGGAGGCGAACTCTAGTTTAACCTGTTTTCGCGAGAATTCTTTATATGATTCTGTTATTAACTTGCCATCTACACCGAGATATTCAATACGTTCATTCTTGATTTTTGCTGGTACTCCACTTACGATAATCTTTTTTCTTCCAGGTTCACCTGTATCACCGTCATCATCTCCCTCATTATCCCCATCATTTGGTGGATCAGGCGGTACCGGATCATCGTCAGGTTTTGGATTATAAATTACAACGGGTTCTCCATCAAAATCGGGATCGCTAAAATGTTCGGTAGCTTTTTTGAAATCCATTATGGTAAAAAAGAATTTATTAAAGTCTTCGTCAATGCGTGTTCCTCTACCAATTATTTGCTTAAAGATGGTCATAGAATTGATCGTTTTATCCAAGACAATCAATTTGCATGTTTTTGCATCTACACCCGTTGTCATCAAATCAGATGTGGTAGCAATAACCGGGAACTTACTTTCAGGGTCAATAAAGTTGTCGAGCTCGGCCTTACCTTCAACACTATCACCTGTTATCCTCATCACATATTTAGGATTTTCAATTGCTAATTTTCCGGCAGCATTAACAATTGCCTTCCGCATCCTTTCGGCATGATCAATATTTTCACAGAAAATGATAGTTTTGGACATTGGACTAGTTGCATTAAGCAATTGCATTACTCTTTTTGCGACCAATTTTGTGCGCTGATTCAATATCAATATCCGATCCATGTCGGCTTGGTTATAGATGCGCTTTTCAATATTTTCACCCAAATCGTCTGTCATACCTGCGGGGGGAGTCCAACCATCAACATCTTTGTCAATATCAATTTTTACAACTTTGTAAGGAGCAAGAAAGCCATCTTGAATCCCTTGTTTTAGACTGTAGGAATAAACTGGTTCTCCGAAATAGGTTAAATTCGAAACATACTCTGTTTCTTTTGGTGTCGCTGTTAATCCTATTTGGATGGATTTTTTAAAATAGTCTAAAATTTCACGCCACGATGAGTCTTCCGCCGCACTACCCCGGTGGCACTCATCAATTATAATTAGGTCAAAAAAATCTGGCGAAACACTTTTAAATATTTTGTCCTCTTCATCAGGTCCTGTTAATGCCTGATATAAACCCAAATGAATTTCATAAGATGGATCAATTTTCCGGTTCTTTATCTTAGTCATTACTGATCCAAATGGTTTAAAATCGTTTACCAGGGTTTGATCAGCTAAAATGTTCCTATCAACTAAAAACAAGATTCTTTTGGCAACTTTAGCTTTCCATAAGCGCCATATGATTTGAAATGTTGTATATGTTTTGCCAGTTCCAGTAGCCATAACCAAAAGGATTCTTTTTTGTCCTTTGGCAACAGCCTCAATGGTACGATTAATTGCTTCTACCTGATAGTATCTTGGCTCTTTACCTGAACCATCTGTATAATATGGCTGTAAAACAAGTTTTTCTTCATTATCCTTTATGTTGTGGAACTTTTTGTAACGTTGCCAAAGTTCTTCGGGTGTTGGAAAATCTTCAAGTGGAAACTCGGTTTCAATGTCTTCGCCGTGCTTAGGTGTTTTATTGTGAGAAGCAAATGCATCTCCATTTGAGCTAAATGCACTGGGGACCCCTAAAATTTCAGCATAACCCAATGCTTGTTGTATTCCGTGGCCCACAGAATAATTATTGTCTTTTGCCTCAATCACAGCAATTCTGGTTCCGGGCTCCCTTGAAAGAACGTAATCTGCGAATTTCTTCTTTTTCTTATTTCTTGCTGACATTTCGCCTCTAACGATTACGGGACCCGGTGTTAAAGTAACCTCACGTCTTATTTGTTTAAATGGATCCCAACCTGCATTCTTTATCGCTGGCGTTATATAAAGATCGCAAATGTCGCTTTCGCTAAGTTCTTTTTTATTCATTGGAGGGTAATTAAGTCTTTCGGGCCAAGTTCAAGGGATTTCGTTATTTAAACTATTCTTCCTAGTGTCTAGTCAATATAATATTGTCGGATAAAGTTTTTTTAGTTTTATCCGGGCCTCCTTGGTGGTAAAC
>NZ_JBTLQH010000093.1:0-7318 GCF_054461575.1 Flavitalea flava | reverse complement strand
TCCTGGCCGTTTTCGGCGGTATGCTGGGAACCCTGCTGATGATCCCTTTACGCCGTTCCCTGATCGTAAAAGAACATGAAACCCTTCCCTATCCTGAAGGAACAGCTTGTGCTTCGGTACTGAAGGCCGGCGAAAAGGGAGGTGAATTTGCCAAGACAGCTTTTCAGGGTCTGGGTTTTGCCTTTTTGTATGCCCTTTTACAAAAAATGTTCCGGGTGATCGCCGAGACACCTCTTTTCGATACGGTAAAGAATAAAGGACTTAATAAAATCTTCCCTTCCGCCCAGGTATCCGCCGATATTACGCCGGAATATATGGGAGTGGGTTATATTATAGGGCCAAAGATTGCAGGTATCCTGGTAGCTGGAAGCGTATTAAGCTGGCTGGTATTGCAGCCCTTGCTGGCCTCCCTGATCGACCCGGTGAATATCGCGCTGCAGCAGGTCAAACTGGGTTTTCTCAAAGATCTCGCCACGTCCGGAGGTTACGGTGGATGGGACCCGGTCAGCAAAACCTTTGCAGATCCTGCATCCGCCATTTACAGGGCCTATATCCGGCAGATCGGAGCCGGAGCGGTGGCCATGGGAGGTCTCATCACCTTAATAAAAACAATTCCCACCATCGTTTCCTCCTTTAAGGAAAGTATTGGCGCCGTAAAGGAAAAAGGAAAGGATACACGTCTAAGAACAGAACGTGACCTTAGCATCAAGGTTGTGGGATTCGGCAGCCTGGCCCTGGTGATCCTGATCGGATTTCTGAATATCATTCCCGGGGATTCCTTTTTTAATCGTTTATTGATTGGCATTCTGATCCTCGTATTCGGAGCTTTTTTCGTTACTGTTGCTTCCCGAATAGTAGGGATCATCGGATCTTCCAACAGTCCGGTTTCAGGAATGACGATAGCTACGGTCATGGGTACCTGCCTGGTCTTCTTAGCGGTAGGCTGGTCGGGAAAGATGTATGAGCCGATGGCTCTGGTGGTCGGTGGAATGGTTTGTATTGCCGCATCCAATGCCGGTGGAACTTCACAGGATCTGAAAACAGGTTTCCTCATCGGGGCTACGCCCCGCAGCCAGCAGCTGGCCTTTTTCATCGGAGTACTTGTTTCCTCTGTAGCCGTGGGTTTCACGGTGAAGATACTGGATATTCCGAATTCCGAAATGGCGGCCAAAGGGATCACCCATGCGATCGGAAGTCAATATAATGCACCACAAGCCACGCTGATGGCAACCCTGATCAAGGGCATCCTGTCAAGGAACCTGGATTGGAACTTTGTGCTGGCGGGAGCTTTTCTGGCCCTGGTCATGGAACTATGCGGAATAAGGGCCCTGAGCTTCGCGATTGGAGTTTACCTGCCCATTTCTACCACCCTTCCCATATTTATAGGCGGTTCAATACGGGGTTTGGCAGACCGGGTAAAAAAGAAAAGAGGTTTTGTGGCTAAAGAAGGAGAGGAGGACCTGGAAAAAGGAAACCTGTTCGCTACCGGTCTGGTAGCCGGAGGCGCCCTGATGGGTGTAATATTTGCTTTTCTGAATATTCCGGATAAAGTGGTCAGTTTCCTAAAACGCTTAAGCCTGGAAAAATGGCTGACAGATGTAATGAGTGAAAATGGTTATTATGTATTAGGGTTGGCTTTTTTTGCCTTGATGGGCTATCTATTGTACCGGGTCGGCACGCAGAAACAGAAACCGGAAGAGATCCTTGATTAAAATGATTGATTTAATTATAGGATTGGAGAGATGATTTAATTCATTTTAAAGGGCACCACCATTTCAAAAATGGGAATATTGACCTCGAAATTTTTCTTATTATTCAGATTCTCCATGGTGTAGGATCCGTACATTTTTCCCATTTCGGTGCGCAGGTTACAGCCACTGACATACTGATATCTTTCCCCCGGATTAAGAACAGGCTGTACCCCCACAACACCTTCCCCTTCGACTTCCCGGTAGCTCCCGTTGCTATCGTAGATATGCCAGTGACGGCGATGCAGCTTTATGGAAAAACTATTGTGATTTTCGATGGTGATCCGGTAGGCAAACATATATTCACCGGAGATCGGGTTGGAATAATCCGGCTGGTAAAAGGTCTCTACGCTCACTTCTACTCCGTCTGAGATCTTATTTGCCATCTAATCAAATTTTCCTAAAATTAATCAAAAACCACAGTGATTAAAAGGATTGTTCCGATTTTAACGCCGTGATGGCTAAATCTACCCTACTTTTGCGGAAAGTTTCCCAAAATACCGTTCATTTTTTTGACGTTGACAGGTTGGCCATCGTTTCTTACAGATATAAACATTTACAATATGAAGATCGCAGTTGCAAAAGGTGATGGGATCGGACCGGAAATCATGGAGGCTGTTTTAGGCATTTTTAAGGCAGGAAATACCCCATTGGAATATGAATTTGTGGATATGGGCAAATGGGTATTTGATAAAGGATTTTCCAACGGAATGACACCGGAAGCCAAACAAACGATCGAGGAGTTGGGAATCCTGTTCAAAGGTCCGATGGAAACCCCGAAGGGCAAAGGAGTAAAGAGTGTGAATGTTACGGCCCGCAAAACCTGGAATACCTATGCGAACAAGCGGGTCTTTCAGACGCTCCATGGAGTCGACACCGTTTTTTCAAAAGCAGGGATTCCCATCGATATTACCATTGTAAGGGAAAATATTGAAGATACGTATGGAGGGATCGAGCATATGCTGACCCAGGACGTGGCATTAAGCCGCCGTTTCATTACCCGCCCCGGAAGTTTGCAGGTGATCAAGTATGCTTTTGAAATGGCGAAGAAAAAAGGCACCAAACGTATTACCTGTGGTCATAAGGCCAATATCATGAAACTGACCGATGGCCTTTTCCTGGAATGTTTCATGGAAGTGGCCAAAGAATACCCGGAACTAAAAGCCGACGATATCATCGTTGACGATCTGGCGATGAAACTGGTTGTACGTCCGCAGGAATTTGACGTTGTGGTGCTGACCAATCTTCAGGGGGATATTATTTCAGATCTCTGTGCCGGGCTGGTCGGTGGGCTTGGTTTTGCGCCTTCCGCCAATATAGGGGACCATATTGCCATATTTGAAGCGGTTCACGGAACGGCTCCGGATATTGCAGGCAGGAATATCGCGAACCCCACCGCTTTATTGCTTAGCGGAATCGCAATGCTGCGCCACCTGGGCATGATGGAAAATGCCGCGATCATCGAGAATGCGCTGTTATACACGCTTGAACAAGGTATTCACACCGGTGATTTCGGGGACAAAAACACGCCATCCCTTAGTACCACTGCTTTTGCAGAAGCCATTATAAAGAATTTCGGCCGGACCCCGGAATTAGGGGCTAAGCCTATTTTGCCCAATATGCCCGCAACTCCTACCGCATTTAAGTTGGATCGCAACGAAATGATGGTAACCGAGGAAATGGAAAAGGAATATATAGTAGGAGTGGATCTTTTCATTGAAAGTTCCGAGCAACCCCAATTTATTGCCAAAAAGTGCCAGCGTCATGCCGGTGTAAAATTCAACCTGGTGAATATCAGCAACAGGGGAACCCAGGTTTGGCCTACCGGATCCGTATATACGAATCTTGTCAACCAATACAATGTACGCTTTGAAAGCCTGGATGGGTCTCCTTTACATCAACAGGATGTCCTGGGTCTTTATGTAAGCCTTAGCGGTGATTTTAAAATCTGCTCGTCCGAATTATTAAACATGCTAGGAGGTAAAAAAGCCTATTCACTCGCCCAGGGGCAATAATTTAATAAAATAACACTGACTTTTCCACAGATTTAAACCTTGGCATAGAATTGGCAACACTATTCGTTCTCAGGTAAACCTGATCAGAATTCCCAAAACCTTTACCGTTTATTCTAACCTTATTGTATGAAGCAGTTTTTTATGCTTTATATAACGGGATGCCTTGCCATTTGATTTAGGTGAACGATTGTAGATCAACCAAACTTTTTTAAAACAACTCTTATGAAGGAATTTTACCAATTCTGTTCAATGGCATTTGTATGTCTTGCTCTTTCGATCCTGAATCCTCATCGTGTATTGTCACAGGTCCAGACAGCCCGCAACATTACCATCAACGCCAATAGCAACGGCTTCTACGAATATCTTCCGGCAGGCTACGGCAGCGGAGGGCAGACCTATCCCCTGATGGTATTTATTCATGGTATCGGAGAATTGGGGAACGGGACTTCCGATCTTCCGAATGTTCTGCACAATGGTCCGCCCAAATTGATCAGCCAGGGAAATTTCCCCTCTTCTTTTTCAGTAAATGGTAAAACTTTTTCTTTTATAGTAATATCTCCGCAGTTCGTCGCCTGGCCAACAGCAGGGGATGTAAAGGCCTATATTGATTATGCCATTAAGAATTACCGGGTGGATATTAACCGCATCTACCTGACCGGTCTGAGCATGGGAGGAGGGGTAGTCTGGGATTATGCGAGCCAGGCTGCATATGTAAACCAACTGGCTGCGATCCTTCCGATCTCCGGGGGCAATCTCTGGGGTGGTACACCTGCAGCCAAAGTGATGGCTGCCGCCAATCTTCCTATATTAGCCGCCAGCAATTTGAATGACCCCACTGTTCCTTCCCACTATACCTGGGAGAATATTAACCTGATCAACAGTATCGTTCCCGCTATCCGCCCGGCAGCCCAGGATACGATCTTCCCCGCCAGCGGACATGATGCCTGGTCCGCTACCTATGACCCTTCCTTCAAAAAAAATGGTTTGAATGTTTATCAGTGGATGCTGCAATATTCCACGAATGATGTTGTATTGCCAATTGAATTAACAGACTTTACCGCTACCCTGTCGGCGAACAACCAACAGGTCGCCATTCATTGGGCTACTTCTCAGGAGGTGAACAATAAGTATTTTATACTGCAACGGTCCGCAGATGGCCAGAAATATACAGACCAGGATACGGTGCCGGCATCTTTAACATCCGGTCCCAATCAATATAACTATATTGATTACGCCCCGTTAGGCGGTGATAATTTTTACCGGTTGATGCAGGTGGATCTGGATGGCAAAACCACCATTTCGGGTGTCCGTAAAGTCACCATTGCGCTTGTTGACGGCACTGCGTTCCGTTTGGGTCCTAACCCTACCCGCAATATACTTACCCTGAATCTGACCGGGGGTGAAACGGGCAATCTGGAAATCAGCCTGACCGATCTTCAAGGCAGGGTCCTGAAGAACTGGAAATCAACCAAACAAGGTTATGGATGGGAGCAAGTTGTCGATGTAAGCTTTCTGGCCCGGGGGAATTATTTTATCAGGGTGCAGGGAACAACTACCCGTATCGTGAAACAATTCGTTAAAGAATAACATTCTGGTATAGCGCTTTCAGACAGATCGTTGATCCTTTCTATCCGATCCGTTTGGAAGCGCTATAGCCGTTTTTTAAAAGCCAGACCAATAATTTATCCCGTTGGTCTCCCTGGATAATGATCAACCAGTCCTTTACCGTACCTCCGGTACCGCAATGTGTTTTTAATTTTTTGCCCAGGTCTTCGAGATCTGCCTCCTTGCCGGCAAAACCTTCCACCAGCGTCACAGACTTGCCTGCCCGCTGTTTGGTATCCAGTTTTATCCTTAATTTCTGTTGTTTGGGGGGCAGCGTTTCCTGTTCCGACCGTTCTTCCTCTTCCGGCCTGAATTGCGGGTCGGTTGAAAAAACAATACCATTCAGGTCAGGTCTTTTTTTACTCATGGGATTTTGTTATAACTGCTTTTAAACTAAGATCCAGACTTTTTGCCTGGTGGATCAGCGCCCCTATGCTCACATAATCCACTCCTGTACTGGCATAGTCTTCCAGATTATCGAGATCGATACCCCCGCTGGCTTCCGTTTCATAGCGGTCATTTATAAGCGATAATGCTTCCTTGAGCTGGCGGGGTGTAAAATTATCCAGCATGATGCGATCGACCTTGCCAATAGCGAGGACCTTTTTCACATCCTCCAAACTCCTGGCCTCTACTTCGATTTTAAGATAAGGTTTTTGGGAAAGACGGTAGGCACTGGCTTTTTCAATCGCTTTTTCGATGCTGCCGCAATAATCGATATGGTTATCCTTCAACAGGATCATATCATAGAGACCGAACCGGTGATTGAGGCCACCGCCAATCCTGACCGCTTCTTTTTCCAACAGCCGGAAATTAGGTGTGGTTTTCCGGGTATCCAATACCCGTGTCTTGTATTTTTGAAGCCTGTCCACATATTGGCGGGTAAGCGTGGCAATTCCGCTCATACGTTGCATACAATTGAGAATTAAGCGCTCGCATTGCAGGATGGTATGTATGGAGGCCTCCGCTTCAAATGCTTTTTCCCCAGCCTGCATTGAGTCTCCGTCTTTTTTAAATGGAGTAAAGACAGCCGCAGGCTCCTTTAATTTAAGGATCTTTTCTGCGATTTCCATCCCGGCCAGAATACCCTTCTGTTTTATTTTAAGGACTGCCTTTCCCCTGGCTTCAGGGGGAATACAAGAAAGGGTTGTATGATCGCCATCCCCGATATCCTCCCGGAGAGCGGTTTCCACCAAAAATTTCAATTGATCGTCGAATTGGGACATAGGGGGCAAAGATACCCAACCACCCCTTAACCCCCTAAAGGGGGAACGAAATTCTTTACCACATTTAAGATTATGGGCAATTAAAACTGCTTTTTAGTAGAAGGAAAACTGCTTTATTTGGGACTTGCCATACTCCCCCTTCAGGGGGGTGGGGGGGTGTTACGGAGTCTGAAAGCGGATCTCCTGAAGCAATGGTTTATCTCCTTTGATCTTTATGAAAAGGGTCGTACGGTAATCACCGTTGCGGGTCTTCAGAAGGCCAACACAAAATTCTGATCCGCCATTCTCCCCTTTATGCCTGATCAGGAAATTCTGAACGCCGTTGGTACTGAAAAAATCCCTGATAATCATTTCAGCCTGGCTTTTGCTATAAGAATCGCTTTTTTCCGGCAAGGAAATATCGACCCTGCTATCCAGATACCTGGATAATTTAACGATATTTCCCGATTTCATGGCAGAGGCTATTTCGTCGATGGTATAATCATTAGTATAACCTGATCCATTGGCAAAGCCGGTTCCGGCAGAAAGAGCGGATACATGGAATAGACCGGACCAACTAGTAAAATTGGACTTGAATGAAACAAGGATGAGCGAAAGAGTAATAACCGCTAATCCAAGGGTGGTTTTCATATAATAAGTTGTTAATCCACCTCCATAGTCCCAAAAATATGCCAAACTATCCCGGTGGGGAAAAAATACCACGAATAGGGCATCTATCTTATCT
>NZ_JBTLQH010000092.1:0-7619 GCF_054461575.1 Flavitalea flava | reverse complement strand
TCCCAACTCCATGGGAGGCGGATGCCCCTTCCAGGCAAAAATGTCGGAAGGCGGGTTTAGTTCCTATGCCGAAAGGATCGATGCCAAAAAGATCCGTGAAAGAAGCCAAAGTTTTTTTGATCATTTTAGCCAGGCTGCTTTATTTTTTACCAGCCAATCGGAGCCTGAAAAAAATCATATGATCGATGCGCTGCGTTTTGAACTGGGTAAAGTGGAGATCGTAGCCATCCGTGAACGTATGTTATATATCCTTTCCCAGGTCGACAAAGGCCTTGCAGAAGAAGTAGCTTATGGTCTCGGTCTCAGCGTTCCGAAATCCATCGATCCGCCGCTTAATCAAAGCATACCCGCTGACGGAGACCCTAAACGTTTTCAGCCTATTCCGGTAAAGGGAAAACCTGTGCCTTCGCCGGCCCTTAGTATGGCTAACACGCCAAAGGGTAATATAAAAACCCGTAAAATTGCGATCCTCGTTGCCGATGGCGTGAACGAAAATAATGTAGCGGCCATGCGCAAAGCGCTTACCGCGGCCGGTGCTGTGGCCGAGATCATAGCCCCGCGTCTGGGATCGGTCAAAGGAGAAGGCGGACAGACCGTTGCCATCGATAAAAGTCTGCTGACCACCGCTTCTGTTTTTTATGATGCCGTCTATGTTCCTTCCGGTAAAACCAATGCGGGTATTTTGGCGAATGATCCGGATGCCATTCATTTTCTTAATCAGGCTTACCGGCATTGCAAAGCCATTGCCGCTGACAGCGCGGCAACACCGGTTTTACAAAGGACCTATTTTGCCGATATATTGCCGGAACTAGTTGGAAATGCGTCGAAAACCGGGGCAGATAAGACGTTGACCAATGGTATTTTGCTCAACGATAAAGTGAATAGCTTATCCAAAGACTTTATAACAGCCATCGGTCAGCACCGCTTCTGGGAAAGGGAAAAACCACGGAAAGTTCCTGCCTAGTTTCTCCTGGCATAAAAACGGACATTAATCCATCCATCCTTGGCACAGGATTTTCTTAGGTAAGGGAAATTTTGGATATGCCGAAAAATAAAGAGACCCGAACAGAACCCGTTCCGGTTCCCCTGGATAAAACATATGTAGAGCATCTCCGGGTCGGGGACCGCTTGTTTCATTATCCACCCAGGGGAAATGATGAAACCTCCTTTAAAAAAAGTCCTTCTCCCGAATACAGCCTTTATTCAGTTATAGACCTTCCTGCGGAAGATGTAATTGTCATGGTAAGGGCCTTTGATACCGGGGAAGAAAAACAACAATTTTCCCGTTCGGATCTTTTATCCGGGCAGTGGTGGCGCGGACCCAATCAGGAGCCTTGACCAGTAAATGTAAAAAGTAAAATTAAACATGAAAAATTTAGAAAACCCGGCACCGCTCGTGTCTTTGTTTTTAGCCGGCATCAGGGATCTATACTGGACAGAGAACTACCTGGTTAGAGCCCTTCCCCAATTAAGCAAAGCCAGCACTTCGGACAAATTAAAAAGAAGTTTTGACCATCATTTACAGGAAACGATAGAACAGGTAAAACGATTGGAAAAAATATTTGACTTTCTGGGTCAGGAAAAAACGGCCAGTAAAAGTGAAACCATGGAAGAGTTGTCACAGGAAAGTAAAGCAGTGATCCAGGATACCCTGGCCGGATCTTCCTCCAGAGATATGGGTATAATCATGGCCTCGGAAAAAGTAGAATTATATGAAGTAGTTACCTATAATGGTATGCTTTTACTGGCCAGGAAGATCGGCAGGCACGATATCGCCAGTCTGTTGGCAGAGACGCTGGCCGAGGAGTTAAGGGCTGCCAGTACGCTGGAAGAAATTGCCCAACATGAAATTAAAGGGAGTATAGTCTGAGCCCGGGGTTGGTGTGGGTGATGGGGATGGAATTACCCAGAAAAGGAAATAAGAAACGTTAAAAGGGAATAGGTAAAAGCAAGAAAGGCGTTGGCATGATTATATCAATAAAGAAATAAAAAATATTACCTAACAAAATTTTTAAAAATCAATATCATGGCAACAACTAAAAACACCACCAAAAACAATCAAAAAAAATCTTCTGAAAAAAATTCCGGCGAAAAAGTCACCGACTCCAGGTTACAGGATTTCCTGCATGATGAGCTGAAGGATATCTACTGGGCAGAAAAACACATCGTAGCCGCACTTCCAAAGATGAAAAAAGCGGCTACTTCGGAAGAACTCAAGACAGCCTTTGATGAACACCTGGAAGTAACCAAAGGTCATGTAGATCGTTTGGAAAAAGCATTTCAACTATTAGGTGAAAAACCCCAGGCTAAAAAATGCGAGGCCATGGAAGGCATTCTAAAGGAAGGTACTTCCATTATTGAAGACACGGAAAAAGGAACAGCCACCCGGGACGTTGGCCTGATCCTGGCTGCCCAGAAGGTAGAACATTATGAGATCGCCACCTATGGCGGTTTAAAACAGGTCGCGTTAACTCTCGGATTGGATGAAATCGCCAATCTGCTGGAGCAAACTTTAAGTGAAGAAAAAGAGGCCGATGTAGCGCTGACCGTGGTTGCTGAAGAACATATCAATTATGATGCTGCAGTAGAGCAGGATTAATTACTAGTTGAACCATACTTATTCCTGTATTCGACCGGCGATAAGCCGGTCGTTTTTTTAAATATATTCCGGAAGGCCTTGGTATCCGAATAACCCACTTCATACATCAGATCGACAATCGTTTTCCGGGTGGTCTCCAACCCTTTTTTAACAGCCTCGATACGCACCCGTTGAATATATACGAGCACCGTATTGGAGGTAGCTTTTTTAAACCTGCGTTCAAAATTTCTCCGGCTAAGCGCAAACAGGGTTTTTAACTGATCGATGGTAATTTTCTCCGTATAATTATTTTCAATGAACTCCTGGGCCCGTATTATGGGCTCATCTTCATGATTCTTTTGTCCCATAAAGATCCGGAAGGAATGCTGGTTTTTCCGGTCGATCTCTATTTCGAACATTTTTGATACAAATACAGACATTTCCCTGCCGGTATACTTTTCGATCAGACAAAGCAGAAGGTTCAGATAAGAATAGGCGCCGCCACTCGTATAGATTCCTTGCTCATAGGTGATGATCTTATCCCCTGTTACCTTTATGGCAGGGTACATTTTCTGAAGATCCGCAGCAGAAGCCCAATGTGCAGCACAGGTCTTTCCATTCAGCAAACCGGTGGAAGCCAGGAAATACGATCCCACACAAAGACTGGCAATTTCCGCATTATTCCTGTATTGCCGGATGACCCAGGGGACGAATGCGGCATTAAGGGGAATAACCTCCCTAAAATCTCCGCAGAGCATCGGGATAATGATCAGATCGGTCCTGTCCAGCTCCGTTAATAAACGATCACAGTGAATAATATAATTACCCTCATCCAGGGAGGTCTCCCTGGAAATACCAACCAGCTCGACCTGGAAAAGGGGTGGCTTACCCTGGTACTGCAAAAAATCATTCACCTTGACAAACAATTGTTTGGAGGCATCGAGGCTACTCAGGACGGTCCCTTTCAAAACAAGGATGGAAATATGTTTCATGAGATGGAATGGCTTACTGAGCACAAAATTAGGGATAAACCTTGTCGTAATCAACCCCTGCAGAATGTCGTTAATACCCCCCTTTTGTTATTATCAGGCAAGCTAATTTTGAACAATGGACAAACTGATCTCCAAAGACGGCACCCACATTGCCTACGATAAGACAGGAAATGGCCCTGCATTGATTCTGACAGATGGTGCTTTCTGTAGCAGAAAGTTCGGACCCATGGTCAAACTGGCGCCGTTGCTGGTCGAAAACTTTACCGTATACACTTATGATCGCCGGGGTCGGGGGGACAGCGGAGATACCATGCCCTATGCCATTCAGCGGGAAATGGAAGATCTGGAGGTCTTGGCCGGAATAGCCCGGGATGCAAAAGAAGTTTTGTATTTATTTGGGATATCCTCGGGTGCCGCGCTCGCTGTCCGCGCTGTGGCTGCCGGTCTCCCTGTCACCCGGCTGGCCTTATTCGAGCCGCCTTATATTGTTGGGGCAGACTCCACAAACGGTAAGCCCAAACACCAACCTCCGGCCGACGCGGAAGAGCAGTTAAAACGAATGATTGCAGGGCAGGAAAAGGGAAACGCCGTCCGGTTCTTTTTAAGAAAAGTCATGGGAATACCTGCCATTGTCCCCTTCATCATGCAATTTCTACCGGTCTGGTCGAAGATGAAAGCCAATGCCAACGCATTGCCCTATGAAGCAGCCATCATGGGGGATTTCAGGATGCCAAAAAAAATAGTAGCCTCCCTCAGGATTCCCACCCTTGTTCTGGCCAGCGATAAAAGCCCCGAAATCTTACGCGAGCCGGCATTGCTGGTTGCGGAAACCATACCCAACGGACAAGGGAAAATAGTGAAAGGCCAGATCCATGATGTTCCGGCGAAAGTGCTGGCACCTGTATTGAGAGATTTTTTCATTACCCCTTAAATCAAATATGGGTTGCCTGCCATGGTTTTTATGGAGATCATGTTTCAACAGAAGACTGTCGAATGGGATATTTACATCAGTCTGCCACCAATCATCCATATTTAGAGGCATCAAATCTTCCGCCTGAATCAAATCTTTTGCCTGAAGTTGGCCTGGATTAAATCTGTCTGCCCAAAAGTTATCAGGACCAGGATTCACCCAATTGACCAGATAATCGATGGATTGCATAAAACCGGCAGATTCCATTTCCTGCGCCCGGATAGAAAGGCTAAAAAAAAGGGTAGCCAGCAGACCTAAAATTATTTTCATATAACAAGGTAAAGATCTGGCGCCGGATAGCTACACTTGTGACTTCGCTTTTATCCTGGAAATCATAAGGTATTCCGTCTTTACACAAAACATGCATAACAGGCCTGAATTATGCTGACCGGGATAAGGGAGCCCGTTGGTCTTCAGGAGGTAGTTCACTGTAAAGACATAATGACGATATCCTTTCGGCGGCTCTCCGGAGTGACTACCAGTCTTTGTAACTTCCCATCTCTTAACTCACCTTCTATTATAGTTGCACCGGCGCCATGCAGTTTAAAGGAAACATTCCAGGAAGCCGGCCAGGCTGGAAATAAAAACAATTTATCCTTACCAGACTGTTGCTCCATTCCGGACTGTTGCTCCATTCCGGACTGCAGGAGCATATTTTGAAGCGCCATTGCTCCTACTCCTCCATGATCCAGGTCAGGGATCTCGTCATTGGAGGGCCCCCACATAGCGGGAAAACGAAAATCCTTATTCCAGTCGGTCATGCGTTTGCTGACCCCACCCGCCGCAATCCTTCCCAAACCCAGGCAGCCAGCCTGTATCTCGTCCTGCCACCAACACTTATTCTCTCTGAACTCCCGGGCAGCAAAACTGTTTCGGCCAATATCCAGGGAATCCTTTCCTATTCCAAAGATCCGGTAGGGAAAAACCGCGTATAATTCCGGGTTTTCGACATTCGATTTACTGCAGAATTCGTAGGCCGGCAACAGAACAGTCTTTCCCTTACGTTTGGTTTTTGGCAGAGCAGGCAGATCCGTAAGCGTTTTTCCCCAGGCCGAACGCTGGGCGGTGGTGGTAAGTTCTTCCGGTAAAGCAAGCAGTCCTTCAAGGACATATTGCAAACCAGCTATATCGGGAAGAGGATTGGTCGCTGTCTGCCAGGTTTCCAGGGACTGGGTGGAATCAAAAAGGAGTTTATTTTGTTTGTCCCGTTTCCAATGCTGGTCGTAAAACCGTACAATTTCTGTGGCAAGGGGAAGAAGGGTATCTCTCGCAAATTGATTATTCCGGGTAATTTTATACTGTTCGAGCATCATGGTCGACAACTCGAGACCACCCGACCAATAATGTCTTATATAGGTGCTTTGCGCAAACCCATCCGGAATATTTTTGCGATTGAACCCATAATCGAAATTTGAATAGGTTCCCCAGGCATAGGATGTCTCTGAGAAAAAGGCGCCTTCATGTTTATAATAAATACGGGTGCGTTCTTTTGCCAGGGGCAGGGCCGAAAGATAAGTACCATAGAAAGGGGCCAATATATCAAAATCGCCGGAGGCTATCATCGGCCAATAAACCAACCTGACATTCTGAAACCAATTGGCGCTGCCCCATCTCCTGAAATCCGGATCATAGGTCAAGGGCAAGGTAAAAATAGAGCCGTTGAATTTTATCCAACCCTTTCCCCGGCCTCCGCAGGCCGTGAGGTAACGTTGAAGATCGTAACTCCGCGTGACAAGGGTCCCGGTATCTCCGGCTGTCTGTATATCGATCCGGCTCCGTTTCCAGAACTGATCCCACCACTCCTGATGAGCCGTTAAACATAGCCGAGGGTTTTGCTGCCGGATCCTGGTTTGTTGGGCATTAAGTGCAAGCAGCCAATCATTGACCGTACCATCCGTTGTCGTCAAGGCTACGATGTCCAGCTCCTGCGTTATCGAAGGCTGTGACGAGATCAGGGTGCTGTCATTTTTTTGCCGGAATTCCGGACCGCTGATGCCTGCTCCGAAAGTCCTTGACAAAAGGGGATCTTTCTGTCCTTTGCTAAACGCTCCCAGACCCTGTAAAGTTAAGCTATACGGCCAGCAGGAATGATGGTTATGATGATACCATATTATGCTGTTTGACCCGCCGAGGGTGGTTGACCCTACGGAGAGAATGCTGTCCGGATATTGAATGGTGGGAATAAATTTTACGGTACTGTCCTCGCGGGGAGGATAAGGATCGCTGAAAGCCAGGTCGGTCACCAGGTTGCGTTCCTGACGCCGCCAGTTCTCCAGGCGGACTTGAGTTGAAAATTTTATTTTACTGTTTATAGAAAGATGAATGGCCGGGTTATTGGCATCCACCCATAAATGGTAATTCACCTGTTCATTGCCGCTTCCACCGACTATTTCCATCTCCCCTTTCTTCAAATGCAGTACCTGTTGAAAAGATCCATTATTGGCAAAGGGATTAGGAGAAAGGGTTACCCTGATTCTGCCGAGCTTGAGGAGCCGGTTATTATCATCATAAGCATCCGTTTTGCCGATAAAGAATAAAAGATCTCCGTTCCGTTCAACCCAGGCACTTACGCCGATATCTCCATTCCCCAATGGAAGGGCATCGTGAAAATCCTTGCCTATCTCTGTCCAGCTCAGATCAGCTTGTGCGGATCCTTTGCTGCTAATCAAAATATAAATGCCGGTAAGAACAGAAATCAGGAGCCAATTGAGCCGTTTCATATAACAAAAATTCATTTTAAATAACTGGAGACCATGCAATGTAAACCCTATTCTTAAAAAGAAGAAACCCATCTGGATGTAGATGGGCTATACTATTTAGCAAGGGATTATTTCTTATTTCTTATTTTTTGGTACTCCATATTTATCGAGTAATTGTTTAGCGCTTTCTGTCTTTTTTACAAAATATGGATCGGTACTTAAATCTGGTACATTGGAAAACGAAACTTCTTTTTTCCTCCTTTCCATATCGAGAGTTTTTTTTCTATCATTATTTTTTGCAGTAGTACTCATAGAATCTTCTTTTCCTATTAGGTAAAGATAATGCTTATTTTCTGGCAATCAAAAATGCCAGATAGTTC
>NZ_JBTLQH010000091.1:0-7974 GCF_054461575.1 Flavitalea flava | reverse complement strand
TATACTTTACCATACTCTTTTTGGAAGAAAAAGGTACGGCATTTATACGACATTACAAAATAGACTAGACACTAGTGATATCTTTCTTCATTCGCTCTCACTGGCCCCTGTGCAGAAGACGACGGATAACTATGGCGAGTATAAATACAGCGGGATCTTCGGGCGGATCACCTACAATTATGCTAATAAATATATCCTGAATATAAATGGCCGGCGGGATGGAAGCAGCCGATTCGGCCCTGGTGACCAGTTTGGTAATTTTGGGTCTGCGGGTGCAGCCTGGATAGCCAGCGATGAACCCTTCATCCGGAAAGTGATCCCTGCTGCACTGAGCTTCTTCAAATTACGCGGCAGCTATGGTATTACGGGCAGCGATGCCGTGGGGGACTATCAGTTCCTTTCACAATGGGGCAATAGCTCCGGGTTGAGTAATTACGATAGTATCGTTCCTTTGCTTCCTCAACTGGAGGCCAATCCCAAATTCCACTGGCAGGTGAACAAGAAACTGGAAGCGGCCATCCAGACACAATGGTTTCACGGGTTTTTAAGTCTGGATATCGTGTACTACCGGGATCGGTGCAACAATCAACTGGTCAGTATGCCGCTGCCTCAGTTCACTGGGTTTACTTCCGTCACTGCCAATAGGCCGGCCAATGTGCAGAATTCCGGACTGGAGATCACGATGAGTGCCATTATCCTACATAATCAGAATTTCCAATGGCAGGCGAATTTCAATATCGGGATCAACCGGAATAAATTGTTGGCCTACCCTAACCTCGATCAATCTGCTGCCTATCGGAATTCCTACAAGGTCGGCACCTCCCTGAATAATTATTATGTGCTGAATTATGCGGGGGTAGACCCCCTTACCGGTAAATTCACCTTTACTGATTATAATCACGACGGAAACGTGACCGTCAATGAGCAGGTATTCCCGGGTACCGGTAATGATGACCGGTATATCGTTATCGACCGGGAGCCGGTATATACGGGTGGTCTGAGTACGAGCGTGACCTATAAGCAGCTAACGATCAGCACCTCCTTCAATTTTGTCCGGCAAAAGGGAATTAATCTGTTATTCGGAGGATCATCGGGAGCGATATCGTCCGCGGCGGGAGCTTTGACGAATATTTCCAAATACGTTTACGATCATTCCTGGACGCATCCGGGACAAACGGATGCCCTCTTTGCCAGGGAGTCGAATTCGCCCATTATAAGTATTCAAATGACCAACTCCAATTCGGGATGGTCGGATGCCAGCTATTTCCGGTGTTCGAACCTGTATGTATCCTACAGCCTGCCAGCGAGGGTTCTCCGGAAGGCGCGTATCCGGGGCCTGGCGATAAATGCCTCTACCTACAACCTGTTCGTGTTCAGTCCATATAAAGGGCTGGATCCGGAGGTACGCACTTATGGAGGGCTGCCGCCGGCCCGTAAGATCAATGCAGGACTTACTTTCTCTTTTTAATTGTATAAAAAGTATAACATGAACCATTTATATAAAAAAACAGGCTGGCTGGGGATGGTCCTGCTGATAGCCGGAGGTTGTAAGAAGTTCGTTACCGTGAGTCAGCCACAAAATACGATCACCACGGAGGCATTGTTCGCCAATGAGGTACAGGCGGCTTCGTCGCTGGCAGGACTCTATTCGCAGATGATGCTGTCTTCCGCCAATAGCTGGAGTGATGGCGGGACGGCCGTTTATACGGGATTATCTTCCGATGAGCTGGTAAGCCGGTCTGGTGTTCTGAATCCATTTACCTATGCATTCGAAAGCAGTCAGGTTACCAGCACCATTACGCAGACAAGCACCATTTTCTGGGCCCCTCTGTACAAGGACGTGTATGTCGCTAATGCTATTATTGAAGGCGCTGGCGCTGCTTCGGCAGTGCAACTGTCCGACAGTGCGCGTCATCAATTGATTGGAGAGGCCAAATTTGTACGTGCACTCTGCTATTTCTACCTCACGAATCTGTTCGGGGACGTTCCGCTGGTACTATTCACGGACTTTAACAAGACTAACCTGCTGGGGAGAACATCCCCGGCTGCTGTCTATACACAGATCCTCAGCGACCTAAAGGATGCGGAGAGCTTGCTGGGACCTTCTTATTCAGTGTCCGGAGGGGAAAGGATACGCCCCAATAAATGGGCGGTTATTGCACTGGAGGCCCGGGTCTCTTTATATCAGAAGGATTGGAAGGATGCCGATGATCAGGCATCCTCACTGATCGGTAATACACTGTTCAGCCTGGTTAGCGACCTGAATACAGTCTTTTCGAAAAATAGCACGGAGAGTATCTGGCAAATGATACCGAATGTGGTCGAACTGCCTTTTAGCCCGAACGATATCCTCAATTTTCTTCCCCAGTTGAGCTGGTCTTCAATTCCTCCTTCGCAGACAGCTATCTTCCTGATCCCTTCGTTGTATAATCAGTATGGTTTGATTTTTACTCCCACCTACTATCTTTCCCCGTCGATGGGAAAGGCCTTTGAGCCCAATGATCAGCGTAAGATTGCCTGGACAGGTTTCACGCCTACTCCCAGTGAAGCACCCTGGACCGGAGATACCCTCTGGTGGCCAAATAAATATACAAAGGGCTCACAGAACTTTGCCCCCGCTCAATATTATACTGTGTTTCGCCTGGCAGAGCAATACCTTATCCGGGCAGAAGCAAGGGTATGGGAGGGGAATACTACGGGGGCCCTCGCAGACCTGAATGTTATCCGTGCGCGAGCAGGGCTGCCTCCTTCCACAGCTTCCTCAAACGATGAGCTGCTGGCAGCTATCGCGCAGGAACGAAGGGTAGAGTTTTTTGCTGAATGGGGGCACCGGTACCTGGACCTGAAACGAACCGGTAAGGCGGCAGCAGTACTCGGAGCCATTCCGGCTAAAATACCCTGGCATGATTACCAGTTACTATATCCGATCCCGCAAACCGAACTGGCTACCGATCCCAACTTGTCGCAAAACCAGGGGTACTGATAGAACAAGGGTAATGGGAAAAACAATTTCCTTGCTTTTAAAAATAAAAAAATGAGAATAAAAGTTTTGTTTGCTCGCTGTTCGATATTTATGCTGCTCCTAGGTTGTCAGCCTGGCGGTTCTCCACCTGACCGAAAGAAAATGCCAGAGTATGCTGCTGACTATAGCCTGGAAGGGCCACCGCCATTTCAGGGTTCCATGAAGGAAGAAGAAACTCCGGGTTTTGGCTTTCAGACATCCGATATTGTTCTGAAGGTGAATGGCAACATGGAAGGGTTTGTATATGTCCCTCTTCCGGACCCGGCAAATGACTCTCTGGCCATCAGTCTGTTGCGCAGTTATAAAACATTTGCCCTGCCCTTACTGGAGACCTGGGCCCAACAACAGCACAAAGGCGTAGCAATCGATCTCAGTAGTCATGGTAATCAGCCTTCACATCGCGCAGACTATGTACTGGAAAAACCAAATGATTTTTCTATCCCGGTGGTGATCATCTGGGATGAGTCTTCTGCTGCCCGTGCCAGTGCCTTAAAGTCCCTGGTCAGGGAACTGCCCTCAGTGACCCTTCGTTCAGGTGGAAAATAATCCGTCATTCCCTCAATATTAATAAGTAAATGAAGATGAAAAATAATTTGATAAAGACAATTTTATATATCGCACTCATAGCAGGTCCCACCAGTTATGCCCAGGCTCAGAAACCGGTGATTCCATTGCTGGAATTTCAGAATCCTCCGGTTCCTCTCAAAGCGGATACGTCGAAACCCGCAGCCCGTCCAAACTTGAAACCCTATGAAGCAGTAATCACGCCTGCATTTATTTCCCAATCCGGTCTGTTCACCGTGCATCAGTCAAAGGACACTACCTATTTCGAGATCCCTGATTCACTCCTGCACCGGGATATTATGCTGATAAACAGGCTCAGCAAGGGGCCTGCCGGGTCGGGCATGTATGCCGGTGAAGAACTGGATGAAAAGACCATCTTCTTCGATATCGGACCGGATTCCAGCATCTGTATCCGCTATGACCTGGTCGTCAGCGAGGCTGACAGCGGCAGCGCTATTTATAAGGCTGTAGTTAAAGCGACGCTGAATCCTGTCGTTTCATCTTTTCCTATCATCACGTATGGGAAGAGTCACAAGAGCTATGTGATCGATGTGACGAAGTTCCTGAAAGACAAGAGTATGGTCAATAGCATCGATAACAGGACCACCCTGGCCAAGATAGAAAACACCATTGCAATGAAGGACTTTTATGTGCAATATATCCATGTCTATCCGATCAATGTGGAGATCGGCATCAGCAAGAATATGGAGTCCAAACTCGGAACGGCTTCCGGCGGTAATGACCCCGTAACGATCGAAACGAATTGCTCATTTATTGCCCTTCCAAAAGTACCGATGCAGCGCAGGTATTTTGATCCGCGGGTAGGTTATTTCGCTGACAGCTATTATGCCTATAGCGATGACCAGCAGAAGTCGGATCGCCGCCAGTTCATTTTACGGTGGAGGCTTGAACCCAGAGAGGAAGATACCGAAAAATGGAAGAGGGGAGAGCTGGTCGAACCGAAGAACCCCATTGTCATCTATATCGACCCGGCTGCTCCCCGGCAATGGCGTCCCTGGCTGATAAAGGGGATCAATGACTGGCAGAAGGCTTTCGAACAGGCAGGATTTAAGAATGCCATTGTGGGTAAAGAATGGCCGGAGAACGATACTACGATGCACCTGGATGACGCCCGTTATTCCATGTTGAATTATTTCCCTTCAGACAACGCTAATGCCTATGGCCCCCAGGTCCATGATCCCCGCAGCGGTGAGATCATTCAGACGCATATCGGCTGGTATCATAATGTCATGTCTCTCCTTCATGATTGGTATATGATCCAGACGGCTGCTGTTGATCCGAGGGCGCGCAAGGCCAAATTCGATGAGGAGTTGATGGGTGAGCTGATCCGTTTTGTCTCCAGCCATGAGGTAGGGCATACTCTGGGGCTACGGCATAATTTCGGCAGCAGCAGCCAGACCCCGGTAGATAGCCTGCGCAGTAAGACCTGGCTGCGTACACATGGCCATACTGCCAGTATTATGGACTATGCCCGATTCAATTACGTGGCGCAGCCGGAAGATCATTTAACGGAGGAAGAGCTGTTTCCCCGTATCGGGGAATATGACCAATGGGCCATTGAGTGGGGATATAAGAACAGCCTTGCGCCGAATGCGGAGGAAGATAAAAAGATCGTCAGCAAATGGATCGAGGAGCGAACCAGCCATAACCGGCGCCTATGGTTCGGAGATGGTGAGATCAAACATTTCGATCCCCGCTGCCAAACGGAAGATCTGGGCGATGATCCTGTCAGGGCCAGCACCTATGGTATTAAAAATCTTCAGCGCATCCTGCCCAACCTGCCAGCCTGGACGCGTGTAGAGGGAGGCATCCATGAGAATCTGTTCAACGCTTATAGGGCGCTCACCGACCAGTATTACCGCTATATCAATCATGTGCTAAGAAATATCGGAGGCGTATATGGAACGATCCGCGCCGATGAAGACGAGGAGCCTGTGTTTGTGCCAACCCCCAGGAGCCTGCAACTGGGAGCTCTGTCCTTCTTCGATACACAATTGTTCACTACCCCGGTCTGGCTGATGAACCCAGCAGTGGTGAACCTCATTGACCTGCCGGCGGAACCCAACTTTATTTCGGACATCCAGGTAAAGGTGCTCAACAGCCTTATGGATATAAAGCGGATCAACAAGGTACTGGCCAGTCAACGGCAGTACGGTAACAAGGCATTATCGGCAATGAATTATATGACGACCCTTCACAAGTATATCTGGCGTGAGCTTGGTTCCGGCGGACCAGTAGTCGTCGAATCTTACCGGCGCGGTCTTCAGAGGGCATATTTCGGGAACCTTTTTACTATTGCCACTGCCCGGGATGAAGATAGCCAGGAGTCAGATGCGGCCGCCCTGATCAAGGCGGAAATTTATTTTCTTCAGCAGGAGATCAACAGGGCGATACCTCATGCTACCGATCCCCTGACACGGATACATTTGAAGGATCTTATTAGCCGCATCAATGACCTGTTGAATCATAAAAATGGATAAATTATCAACCTATAAAAATGATCTTGATGAAATATTATATGCAGGGCGTTGTAATTGCCATCCTTTTGACCGGCCTTTGCACCGGGTGTAAGAAAGAAAGTTCGACGGCTCAGTTGTCCTCTTCGCTCACCCTTGTGAATATCATCCCCGGTGCAGATACGCTGGTGACTAATTTCAATGGAGTGACGAAGCAACCGACATTCCGGTATTACCTGGCACAGCAAATACTTCCGAATTCCTATCAGGAGTTCTCCGGCTATCTCAATACAGTGCCATTGGCAATCTCAACGAACCGGGATACATTGCATGCGCTATTTAACTTGAATCTGAATATTGCGCCAGGAAGCATTCACACCCTTTTTTTTGCGGGCACAGAGACTGCACCGGATACGCTGCTGACTACGGACCAAGTGCCTGTTATCCCTGTAAATGACAGTTCAATCGGTATCCGATTCGCTAATCTGTCATTCGGGAGCAATCCTGTCAATATAACCGTGAATACCGATGCCGGAGATAGTGTAATAGCAAGTAGCCTGCCGTATAAGGGGATCTCTTCATTCCTGCAGTTGCCTGCTTCGGGCAGTATGCCTGCCGGCGGATCCTACACGTTTTCGTTCATAGATGCGGCCAGCTCTGTTTTACTGACTTCCTATACGCTGGGAGGATTGTCCTCCATGTATTTCAAGAGTAGAACAATTGTCCTTAAAGGGCTGCCGGGAGGCACGGGAGCAAATGCGACAGATGTGCTGGCGGTCAATCACTATTAAGGGAATCTCACTTTAATGAGCTTTGGCCCTGGTCTCCGGCCATTAATCACTGAACCCTGTGACATACTGGAAAGAGGTCGCCTTATTACTTATGAGGCGACCTCTTCATTTTAATGCAGTTGTTTCACAATGATAGCGCACACAAGAATCTCACTACAGCTTGTCAGGACAAATTATTGTTCATTTTTTAACCAAAATCAGTCGTTATGTCAAAATAAATCGAGTTCACTGCTGAGCAATTTGCTGCCTTCAATTCAAGCAAGCTTGACGGCTGCGCTCTGAAACGACAAAACCTCCGCGATGCGGAGGCTCGGCCGATTTTGTTTGGTCGGGATGACAAGATTACCTCCGGGCTTCGCCCTCCGGTTATCTTGTACCTTAGCGTAATAGTTTATTAGAAATCAAGCATACTCCCTGTCTTAGTCAATATGTATACTTGCGATCGCATTTTCCATGGCATGTTCCTTGACGCCTGGAACTTTAAGGCCTTCTGCACGGAAAACGGTAAGATCAGTCATGCCTAGAAATCCAAGGAACGCTTTTAGGTAAGGTGCTACGAAGTCATTGACTTTACCAGGTCCTTCCGAGTAGATACCGCCTGAGGTCATAGCTACATATACCTTTTTACCAGTTAACATACCAATAGGACCATTTTCTCCATAGCCAAAAGTGATTCCAGCTCTGGTAATGTGGTCAATCCATGATTTGAGTGCGGTGTGAATTGTAAAGTTATATAGTGGAGCGCCAATTACAATAATATCGGATTCCTGCAATTGTTTTACCGCCGCATTCGAGTAGCGGATGGATTCCCGGTCCTCTTCTGTCAACTGATCCCCCTGGACAAAAAATGACCGGAGAATAGCAGGACTTAAATGTGGAATTTCAAGATCAACAAGGTTTACTACTTCAACAGTGCTGCCTGGATACTTTTCAATGATCTTTTCAACCATGGCTTTGCCTAGTTTGATGCTATACGATTCATTTCCCTGAAGGCTGGAGATTAAATGAAGGACACGTTTCATAATAAGTTCAATTAAATATTGTTTATCACTATTGTCCGACTAAAGTCGGGGTTTAAAAATAAAAAGGGCAGCTCCGAAGAACCGCCCAATGGTTAATT
>NZ_JBTLQH010000090.1:0-7991 GCF_054461575.1 Flavitalea flava | reverse complement strand
GTATGCCGGTTAGGTTAAAAGGGTAATCTACATTCAAATGGATCCAAAAAAGAGGCGCCTCCCCATAAGGATAAAGCTCCTTGTAAAAATCCTGGTAATCCTGCGGCGTAAGGTCGCTGGGTTTTTTTGTCCAGGCCGGGTTCGGATTATTGACCTTTTGGTCTTCGAACGTGATCGGAACAGGGAGGAAACGGCAGAATTTATTAAGGATTGACCGGATCCGTTCCGCGTTCAGGAATTCATTACTTTCTTCGTTTATATGCAGGACAATATCCGTTCCCCTTTCCGTTTTATCGGCGTTTTCCAGGGTATATTCAGGACTCCCGTCACATTCCCATTTCACGGCCTGCGATTCTTCTCTGAAACTCTTCGAGATCACTTCGACCCGCTCGCTTACCATAAAGGCCGAATAGAAACCCAACCCAAAGTGTCCGATAATATTTGCCTCATTCTGCCCCTTGTATTTATTCAGAAACTCTTCAGCTCCGCTAAAAGCAACCTGGTTCAGGAATTTATCCACTTCTTCAGCAGTCATCCCGATCCCTTTGTCCGAAATTGTGATCGTCTTTTTTTCGACATCCAGCTGAATGGTAATTCCAAGGTCTCCCAATTCCCCTTTAGCCTCACCTATGGAGGAAAGCGTCTTTAATTTCTGGGTAGCATCCACTGCATTACTGACCAGTTCCCGGATGAAAATATCATGATCGCTGTACAGGAATTTCTTGATAATAGGGAAAATGTTCTCCGTTTGAACACGAATACTTCCTTTTTGCATAGTTCTAAGATTTTATGAAGGCATTTAAATAATAGGCATTAATCGATGCAAGGCCCCAGAGAACAAACAAAATGCCATTTCACCTAAACTGACACACTGTCAATGCTTTTTGTAAAATACTGATAATCAATATATTTGTTTATTTTTAAGATAGGTTGGATTAAATTAACTATACCTTTGGTTTAAATCATGCCATTCTGCAGTCCTGACTTCCTTCTTTTCCTAACCTTCCCAATTCCTGAAAACTTTATCCATTCTGCCTTTGCCCTTTGTTCCAAATACATTACCTTTGCAGCCCGTTTGAATTTTTTTATTATTTAACCAAAAATCAGGGATCACAATGAACAATTATGAATTGATGGTGATTTTTACCCCTGTGCTATCTGAGGAGGACTATAAAGCCGCCCAGAAAAAATACACTGCCTTCGTCAAAGATAACGGAGGAGAAGTGGTGCACGAAAATCCCTGGGGTCTTAAATCACTGGCGTATTCCATCCAGAAAAAAACTACCGGTTTATACTGGGTTCTGGAATATAATGCGCTATCCGACTTCAATGAGAAACTGAAAATTCAGATTCTCCGCGATGAAACCGTGTTACGTTTCATGGCTACCAAACTCGATAAATACGCCTTCGAGTACAATGCCAAAAGGAAAAAAGGCGTACCTACAGGAACCGAAAAAGTGGGGGCTTAACCAATGGCAAAAGCAAATGAAATTAAGTACCTGACGGCTATCAAACCTGAGAAACGTGCGAAGAAATTCTGTCGTTTCAAAAAGTATGGTATCAAGTATGTGGACTATAAGGACGCTGAGTTCCTTAAGAAATTCCTGAACGAGCAGGGTAAGTTATTGCCCCGCCGCATTACCGGTAACTCCCTGAAATATCAGCGTAAGGTTTCCGAAGCGGTGAAAAAAGCCCGTCAGATGGCATTATTGCCTTATGTAACAGACCTTTTAAAGTAACCTCACCCTAATCCATACCCCTGCCCCTAAAGGGGAAAAGAGGGGGTTGGAAACAGTCCGGCAATAACCGTGATTGGGAAATCGGTGAACAAACAAAACAGTATGGACGTCATTTTAATTCAAGATGTAGACAACCTGGGAGCCGCTCACGAAAAAGTGGGAGTAAAGAACGGTTATGCCCGTAACTACCTGATCCCCCGCAAACTGGCCGTTGAAGCTAATCCTTCTAACCTCAAACAACTGGAAGAAAGGGTCAAACAACTGAAGAAAAAAGAAGCGAAACTGCTGGCTGAGATCAATAAGGTGATCGAGGTCCTGAAGTCTTCTCCTCTTAAGATCGGAGCCAAAACAGGCACCAGCGGAAAGATCTTCGGTAGTGTAACCACGGTTCAGATTGCCCGAGCCATCCGTGACCAGAAAGGTTACGAGATCGACCGCCGCAGGATTCACATTATCGATGAAGTGAAGGAACTGGGTACTTATAAGGCTAAAATCGATTTCGGGAACAGCAATGAAACCGAAGTTGAATTCGAAGTAACGGCCGAATAGGTTGTAGACTATTGATTTATAAGGTATAAACTCAATTATTTTGAAAGCTCGTGAATTATTCACGAGCTTTTTTATTAATATTAAGGGTAAACAGCGAATTCTTTAAAGAAAATCAAACCGGAACAGCTACTAAATCGTTTTTTCACGGTAGGAAAAACGGCCGAAACCCCCTATAGGGGTAATTTTCAGAGATTAGGCACAAAATTTCACTAAGTAATAAAAATCCCTATCTTTACAATAGCTCTATTATTTTTAGTTTTATTGTGTGCTGTCGTAACTTTCTTTTCAGTCAGATCCCTCAGTTCATTGCATACTAATAGTAGGTAGAGTGAGTTTTTTTCATTTTTTAATTTTTTGTACAATGAACATTTATGTAGGCAACCTCTCATGGCAAATGACCGATGAGGATCTAAGGAACCTTTTTGAACAACACGGCACCGTTGCGTCTGCCAAAATTGTTAAAGACAAAGTTTCAGGCCGTAGCAAAGGCTTCGGTTTCGTTGAAATGGAAGACGACGGCGAAGCACAACAAGCTATCACTAATCTGTATGACAGTGAAGTGATGGGCCGTAAAATCATCGTAAACGAATCACAGCCAAAACAACAAGGCGGTGCTAGCGGCGGTGGCGGTGGTTACAAAAAGAGAAGCTTCGGCGGCGGTGGCGGCGGAGGTGGTTACAAAAAAGGTGGTTACGACCGCGGCAGTGGCGGCGGTGGCTACAACAGGGATTATTAATTTATTCAATCAATACATCTTTGTTTGTAAAATCCTTTCTGATCCCATTCAGAAAGGATTTTTTATGATCTTTCCTGTTCGCTTTTTATTTGATCACGGCTCATTGATCAGGTTTATTAATGGCAATCAGGCTAATTAATCACATTGATCACTCTTTTTTGATCACAAACAACGAATAGAATGATATTCCACGACAAAAATCCGTTGTTTATCTTCCTGTTATTGGTTTTCTGCCAGCTTACCTGCCAATCCTGTCAGGACCACACTCACCAACAAAAAACCGCTCCGGTTACTCTGGACACCCTTACTGGTCGTAAAAGTATTCAGGATCCCAGTATCCCGGGAGGATTCAGCGCCCAAAAAACGCTGTATTTTGATAGTAGTCAACTACTTCTCTTTATCAAAAAATATCCGCTTTTTGCATCCCGGCAGAAAGATATCCTGCAGTTTTACTCCTCGCGTAACTTTGCCTATGCCTGGTACGATAACAAGGGATTGATCGAGCAGGCAGGAAACCTGTATAACAGGGTCATGAACCTGAGCGATGAAGGGGTTTCCGGCAAGTTTCCCTATAAGGATTCCCTTAATCAAATTTTTAATGAGAGCAGTGCTTCCTCCCGGGAAAACCCACAAACAGAATTGATGCTTACCGCCGGATATTTCACCTATGCCTATCTGGCCTGGGGCGGTTTGAATGAGCGTCAAACCCAATCGATCAATTGGTATCTCCCCCGGAAAAAGTTAAACCTGCCCGGACTTATGGACTCCCTGTTAAAAGACAGCTCCTCCGCCCTGCTCCTAAAGGGATATGTTTACCGGCAATATGGCCTGCTCAAAAACTATCTACAACGGTACAGGGAATTGGAAGCCAGGAATAACTGGCCAATAATAAAAACTGATCGGAAATCGTATAAAGCGGGAGATTCATCCCACACTATCCTTGCCATCCGGGAGAGATTGCAGCTGTTGGGAGATCTTGCAGAAAACTCAGGAAGTCCTCTGCTGGAGCAGGAATTGGAGACGGGCCTGAAGAACTATCAACGTCGACTGGGAATGAAAGAAGATGGCGTTATCGGGCCCGGAACTTTACAGGAACTTAACAGGCCGCTCTCTTCATCGATCCGGCAACTCATTGTAAATATGGAACGATGCCGGTGGGTTCCGGCATCCCTGGATAAGGAGTATTTTATCGTAAATATTCCGGCCTTTGAACTCTTTGTCTATGACGGGGATTCCCTTCTGTTTACTATGAAGGCCGTCGTAGGAAAAGCAGTACACAAAACCGTAATCTTTAACGGAAACTTGCAGTACGTCGTTTTCAGCCCATATTGGAATGTACCCTCGGGGATACTTAAGAACGAAGTCTTGCCGGGCATCCGGAGAGACCCGGGCTATCTCAAAAAACATAACATGGAATGGGTAGGAAATAGTGTCCGCCAAAGACCTGGCCCAGCTAATCCTCTCGGGCAGGTAAAATTCTTATTACCGAACAGTTATGATATTTACCTCCATGATACGCCCGCAAAAACCCTGTTTTCTGAAAATGACAGGGCCTTTAGTCACGGGTGTATCCGTCTCGCCAATGCCCGGAAAATAGCGCACTATTTATTGCGCGATGACCCCAAATGGCCCGATGGCAAAATTGACAGCGCCATGCAGAAAGGAAAGGAACAATGGGTAACCCTTAAAAAACCGGTCCCCGTCTTTATCGCCTATTTTACTGCATGGGTGGACAGAGCGGGAAAACTGAACGTAAGAAAGGATCTTTATAAAAGGGACGACCGGCTGGCAGCCATGTTAATGGATAACGCCGGTCAGGGAGTCAAATATTAGTTAAGAATCCTGATCTTGATGCTCTTGAAACTGGCTTCATTTCCATGATCCTGTAATAAGATATGTCCCTGGGGTGCTTCACCAAAATCCTTCCATACCTTGTATTTGCTAATGGCTACAAGATCCCGGAATTCTTTTGAACCACGTTCGTATTCCAATACCTTAACACCATTCAAATAGTGTTCGACATGGTTATTGGGATATACGATGATACGACCGGAATTCCATTGCCCGATCGGATGAAGGAACCGTTTCTGTTTATTTGCTTTTATCAGGTCATATAAGGAAGACATAGTGCGGTCACCATTAAGCCCCAGCTTGGCATCCGGATGCAAACTATCATCCAGTAATTGATACTCCAGGCCAATAGCCGAACCGGCATTGTTTTCCTGAAGCGTCACAAAATATTTTACACCACTATTGGCACCAGGCGTTAATTTAAAATCGAAGGAAAGATCGAAGGCCTTAAACTCTTCCGTAGTAACAATATCGCCACCATTTGCAGATTCTTTGCCTTCAGAGGAGAGTACTTTCAGTACGCCATCTCCGATCACCCAACCTTTCTCCGGAAATCCGGGCTTATACGCCCCTTTCCAACCGGCAGAAGATTTCCCGTCAAATAAAAGACGCCAGCCATTCTTCTTTTCATAGTTTGTCAGATCATTGGCGATCAGGTTGACAACAAATATGCCCGGGGAAAAAGAAACGGGATCGAGCTTTCCTGTCTTTATACGTATATTCTTAAAGTAAATCTTTTTTCCAACCAGATCCTCTCTGCCGATACCATGCACCTGCAGACCGATAAATCCTTTTTTATCCATCGTGTCAACGAGGTAAGAGATCCCGGATTGATTGATCCAGGTCTTCATTTCTTTGCCAATACATTCGATCCGGATATGGTTATATTCACCTACTTTAAATTTATTTTGCCCTTCAGCATTAAGTGAACCGGGATAAAGCCAGTCTCTTCTGCCTTCATCATAAATTCCCCCTGACCAACGGCGCGAGGAAGGATCGATCTCAAACTGACACCCATAGACTAAGCCCTTTCCCTCATGACCCGCCGGATTGAAATGGCTCCTCACCTGCACCCCTGAATTACTGTTTGTATCGGTTATCTTCACATCCAGCTCAAGGATAAAATCTCCAAATTCTTTTTCTGTGACCAGGAAACTATTCCCGGAATTTGCCACAGTTGTTCCCACGATAACACCTCCTTCCACTTTGTAATCAGCCGTTCCCGCCAATCTTTTCCAACCGGTCAATGTCTTGCCGTCAAAAAGATCGGTCCATCCGGACTCCTGCGCCAAAATACCCGATGAAAGAAAAAGACTGCTCAGGATAACTACAAGTAAATGCTTCATATGGAGGCTGTTTTAATACTGAAAATTAAGTGTGTTTTTACAAGAACCCAACTTCATTCCTTCAACCTGATTGGCAATTCCATCAACCTGGTTGGCAATTAGAAAAAATTATATTCGGGTTTCCAGGACTGAACGGTATGCCCATATAATGCCTCATTCGCTAAATGGACACAACAGGCAGTGGTAGCACCGGTAAGTACATTAGATGCCGGCTGCCTTTTTTGCCTGATGCAGGTATAAAAATCATGAAGGGCATACCATGTGCCATCTTTTAATTTCTCTTTCAGAATGGGAATGCCGCCATCCTGGTTCCATTCAATTTTGGTGGCTCCGGTAACGCCGTCCACCGTTTGTAATGTTTTCCTGGTTTCCGGCTCCGGGTAGTAGACGCCTTCATCAACAAGTAAAGAAACCGTTCCTTTTGTCCCTTTGATCTTAAAAATATATCCTTCCCTGGCATTTGCGCAGGTGGCGCCAAAATTACCTACCATGCCTTCCTTTGCGTAGCGAAGCATTACCTGTACATTATCATAAGTTTCGCGGCCATCTTTATAAAAGTCAACCCCTCCCGTACCAAATATTTCATCGGGGTGCGTAGAAAATGCCCAGTTGATAAAGTCCATCTGATGAGATAACAATTCAGCCACCAATCCTCCGGAATAAGCCTTATACATCCGCCAATTGATCTTTTGCTCCAATTGAGGTTCCGGCACAGCTCTTCGCCAGTTCCAGTTACGATCCCACCGGCAATCGATTTGGGTGACCTTACCCAGATAGTTTTTTTCGATCATCTCCTTTACCTTAAAATACAAAGGAGAGTAGCGGTATTGATGTCCAACCTGCAGCACCTGGCTGGTATATTTCTTAGCCTGTTTGACCAGATCCACCGCCTGTGGAATGGAATAGGTCATCGTCTTTTCCAGGTAAACGTGTTTGCCCGCAGTCAGCGCATCCGTTGCCAGTTCATAATGCAAATTCAACGGGACGGCAATCACCACTGCCTGTATCGATGCATCATCCAGTAATTGCCGGTGATTCGTATATTCTTTGGGGTTAGTTCCTGTATTGATCTGACGTGCTTCCTTCAAACGAAAATCCAGCACATCGCAGATAGCCGCGATCTTGAACTGTTCCGGGTTTTGAGTAAGGATCTTTAAGATCCCCTTGCCCCTGTCACCGCACCCAATCACTCCAATAGATAAAGGGGGCAAGTCCTCCCCAAATGCAAAACCGGATGATAACGTATTATGCAGGAGAAACCCTCCCGCCAATAGACCTGATTGTCTGATAAATTGCCGCCTGCTCATTCATTATATTTAAATCGTCAAGGATCGAAGTCAGTCAGAGGACTAAAGTAAGAACTAAAGTTAAGAATTTAGTATGGAAGGAGACAACACGAATTATGAGCGGATGAATACAGATAACACATAAATAAAATACAGATATAAAGAGCCTTATAGGCACATATGTTAAGAGCAGAGATATATTAAAGGAGGTAGTGTCTTAAGCAAAGGGGATTACAAAGGGGTTCTCCCCTTTGGCGCTACGCACTTATTTTTTTGTGCCCGGAGCGACACATTTAACCCGAGGAGCACCGGGCACAAATGTTAAGAGCAGCGCTAGTTCCTAAAATATAACTACGCTGCTCTTAACCGCTAATGATGGGCCTACGGCCATTGTGCCCTATAGGCACAAAAAAAAGCCCTGTCAAGTAAATGACAGGGCTTCAATGAATATGGCAGCTACCTACTCTCCCGCATTGTGGTGCAG
>NZ_JBTLQH010000089.1:0-9180 GCF_054461575.1 Flavitalea flava | reverse complement strand
CGATAAAAGGTTACTAACGCTTAACCGCAACAATCTCGATATTCAAAAAGAAACATTTTTATTCACTACCAATCTTACCCTGACCCAGCAGCAGGAGGAGATCTCAAAATACCAGGAACTGATAGACCAGGACCAGGAAATTATTTCGTTGAGGACTTCTGTAAAAACTGCCTCCAATGCCCAATTGCAGAATGGGGTCCTTACCTCGCATGACTATATAACCCAGGTGAACGCGGAAAGTCAGGCCAGGGAAAGTCTGATCCTTCACCAGGTCCAACTTTTACAATCCCAATATAACAGCAAGACCACATCAGGGAACTAGAACGGCAAAAAAAGATTATTTCGTTAAAAAAAACGCCCAACCAAACGGTACCATTAAAAGATAAATCAACCCAGCATGAAATATTTTCCATCGTTCACTCCAGTCTATTTGCTTCAGCTTACCGTAATCCTGTTCCTATCCTCCTGTTCGCAGAAGGATCCGGATTATGATGCATCCGGTAATTTTGAAGCCGATGAAGTCATTGTCTCTTCACAGCAGAACGGGCAATTGCTCTCCTTTACCGCCAAGGAAGGAGACACCTTGTCCGCCGGGGCTATCGCCGGGAAGATCGATGTCTCGGGAGTCACCCTGCAAAAAGAACAGGTTCAGGCTTCGATCGAATCCCTCCATCAGAAAACGGTCGACCCAGGGCCACAGCTCGAACTGGTAAAAAAACAATTGACGGTACAACTCGCGCAGCTCGATCAGCAACTAAGAGAAAAAACCAGGACTGAAAACCTGGTGAAAGCGGATGCCGCCACGCAAAAACAATTGGATGATATCAATGCCGGTATCGATCAGTTACAGAAACAGATCAATGTGACCCGTCAGCAATTATCCGTTCAACAGACCAATATAGCCAATCAGAACCGTAGTGTCCTGAGCGAAAAGCCTCCGATGGAAAAATCGGTCGCACAATTTGAGGATCAGATCAGAAAAGGGGTCATTATCAATCCGGTCAGGGGAACAGTATTGACCAGGTATGCCCTCGAAGGCGAAATGACCACCATCGGGAAAGCCCTTTACAAAATTGCCAACCTGGATACCCTTTTACTGAAGGCTTATATTACCGGAACGCAATTAACGCAGGTAAAGCTGGGGCAGCAGGTAACCTCAAGGATCGACGCTGGTAATAAAACCTACAAAACCTACCCCGGTACTATTACCTGGGTATCCGATAAATCTGAATTTACGCCCAAGACCATACAGACAAAGGACGAAAGAGCCAACCTTGTCTATGCCATCAAGGTGAGGATAAAAAATGACGGGTTTCTGAAGATCGGCATGTTTGGGGAAGTTAAACTATAAGGTATGAATGCAGTTACTCTCGATAAGATCACCAAAACCTATGATAAAGGAAAGGTGATGGCCGTAAAAGAAGTTTCTTTCCAGGTAGAACAGGGTGAACTTTTCGGCCTGATCGGCCCGGACGGAGCAGGCAAATCCTCTATCTTCCGGATTCTCACCACCCTGTTGCTCCCTGATCAGGGCACGGCAACCGTGGCAGGTTTCGATACGGACAGGGATTTTCACCAGATCCGCGGATGCGTTGGATATATGCCTGGCCGGTTCTCCTTATACCAGGATCTGACGGTGGAAGAAAACCTGAACTTCTTCGCCGCCTTGTTCGGGACCAGTGTCGAAAAAAATTATGCTCTCATCAAAGAAATTTACGAGCAGATCAAACCCTTTAATAAACGTCGTGCCGGCAAATTGTCCGGAGGAATGAAACAAAAACTGGCCCTATGCTGCGCCCTCGTCCATAAACCCACTGTACTTTTTTTAGACGAACCAACTACAGGAGTTGATGCTGTATCGAGAAAAGAATTCTGGGATATGCTCCAACGCCTCAAAGCGCAGGGTATTACCATCCTGGTCTCGACCCCTTATATGGATGAGGCAAATCTATGTGAACGGATCGCTCTGATGCAGGAAGGTAAGATCCTTTCCATAGATACGCCAGAAAATATAGTCAAGGCCTATCCGGAAAAATTATATGCCGTAAAAGCAGAAAAGCTCCCCCCTCTTTTAAAGGAAATACGAGTATACCCGGATACCCTGTCCTGCAATGCCTTTGGTGAATATCTGCATGTATCCTTTAAAAATCAGGCTGATGACAGCAGTGCCCGGCTGGAGGAATATCTTCGTCAAAAGGGTCATCAGCAGATCGGGATCAAAGAAATACCGGCCACCATTGAAGACAGCTTCATCAGACTGATGGCGAATGCGCCAAATAAAAAAGATTTAAAATGAGTGATAAAGCAATCGTTTGCAAAGACCTCACCAAAACCTTCGGGGATTTTACCGCCGTCGACAAAATCACTTTCGAGGTCAATGCCGGCGAGATCTATGGTTTCCTCGGGGCGAACGGCGCGGGAAAAACAACGGCCATGCGGATGTTATGCGGCCTGTCCTTTCCGACTTCCGGAGAAGCTACAGTGGCAGGTTTCTCCGTTTACAAAGAGCAGGAATCCATCAAAAAGAATATCGGCTATATGAGCCAGAAATTCTCCTTGTATGAAAATCTTTCCATCAAAGAAAACATCCAGTTCTATGGCGGTGTTTATGGTCTGACAGACAAACAATTGAAAGAAAAAGGCGAGGATCTGGTCAGTAAATTGGGCCTGGAACAAGAAGCAAAAAAACTGGTGGGCAGTCTGCCGCTGGGATGGAAACAAAAACTGGCCTTTTCCGTAGCCATCATCCATGAGCCGGCCATCGTTTTCCTGGATGAACCTACCGGCGGCGTAGACCCTGTAACACGCCGCCAATTCTGGGACCTTATCTACGATGCCTCGGCAAAAGGAATCACCATTTTTGTAACTACCCATTATATGGACGAAGCGGAATATTGCAACCGCATCTCCATTATGGTGGATGGCCGGATCGACGCCCTGGATACACCCGCTAACCTGAAACAACGATTCTCCGCCAAAAGCATGGATGAAGTCTTCTATTCCCTGGCGCGGGGAGCCAAACGATCGGCTGATTGAACAAGACATGGTTTGAATAAAAAAGCTTAAACGTAAACCAAATGCAACAATTTTTGGTATTTGTCCGAAAGGAATTTTATCATGTCTTCCGGGACAGAAGGACCCTGCTGATCCTTTTCGGCTTGCCGATCGCGCAGATCCTGCTTTTTGGTTTTGCCCTTACCACGGAAATAAAGAATGCCAGAATTCTGGTGATCGACAATGCCCGGGATGATGCTTCCCGACAGATCATAACCAGAGTAGCGGCCAGCTCCTACTTTAGCCTGACGCAGGCAGAAGCTACCTACGATGACCTGAATAAGGCCTTCCGGCAGGGAAAGATCAAATGCGCCCTTGTATTTCCTCCTCAATTCGGAACTTATCTTTTACATACCAACAAAGCTCAGGTCCAGATCATAGCCGATGCCTCGGACCCCAATTCGGCCAAGACACTCACCAACTATCTGGGGAATATTATTAACGACTACCAGAACGACCTCAATACGAACGCCCCCCTTCCCTATCGTATCGAGCCGGAGATACGGATGTTGTACAATCCTGACCTGAACGGCTCCATGAGTTTTATCCCGGGTGTCATCGCCCTGGTGATGATGATCGTCTGCACCACCCTTACCTCCGTATCCATCGTCAAAGAAAAGGAAATGGGAACGATGGAAATTCTTCTGGTATCTCCTTTCAAACCGATCTACGTTATCCTGTCCAAAGCCGTACCCTATCTGGCCCTTTCCCTGCTGAATTTTATATTAATCTTATTATTAAGTGTTTTTGTATTGAAGATCCCAATCCGTGGGAATATTCCCTTGCTTTTCGCGGAAAGCACTCTTTTTATCATCAGCTGTCTTTCTTTCGGTTTGTTGATATCCAGTTTTACCAATTCGCAACAGGTGGCCATGCTGATATCCATGATGGGTATGATGTTACCTACAATCCTGTTCACCGGTTTTTTGTTTCCGTTGGAAAATATGCCGGTTCCTTTACAGGTGATCTCCAATTTCCTGCCCTCGAAATGGTATTATGCCATTGCCAAAGCGATCATGTTAAAAGGGCTGGGAATCGGAACCGTTTGGAAGGAAACGGCGATCCTTGCCGGAATGACCCTTGTCCTTCTTACGATTAGTTTGAAAAGTTTTAAAATACGTTTGGCATGAGAACTTTAAAATTCCTATTGCAAAAAGAATTCAGACAAATTTTCAGGGATAAGAGCCTTTTGCCGATCATCTTCATCTTGCCCATGATCCAGCTATTAATCATGCCGCTGGCCGCCAATTTTGATGTAAAGTATATTAACCTGGCGATCGTGGACAATGATCACTCTCCCTATGCCCAGCAATTAATTTCGAAGATAGGGGCCTCCGGTTATTTTCACCTGAAAGGAAATTCCGCCTCTTATAAAGAAGCGCTCCAATTAATAGAGCAGGGTAAGGCAGACATTATCCTGGAAATCCCCCCAAACTTCGAGCGCGACCTGGTCAGGGAAAACGCTAAAAATATTCTGATCAGCGCCGACGCCATCAACGGCATGAAGGGTACCTTAGGCAGCTCCTATCTGAACAGCGTATTAGCCGATTTTAATAACGGCATACGGCTGAAATGGATTTCCCCTCAAAAAATAAATCCCCGGCCCACCATTGAAATAAGTTCCGTCAACTGGTTCAATCCCTTACTGGATTATCAGATCTATATGGTACCTGGTATCCTGGTCATCCTGGTGACCATGGTCGGCGGTTTTATTGCCGCCCTCAATATCGTTCGGGAAAAAGAAATGGGTACCATCGAACAGATCAATGTAACGCCTGTTAAAAAATGGCAGTTCATAACGGGTAAGCTCATTCCCTTCTGGCTGATCGGCATGTTCGATTTCAGCATAGGTATGCTGATCGCCCGTTTTGTCTATGGTATTATACCAGTAGGCAGTCTGGCCGTCCTTTATCTGTTCCTTGCCGTTTACCTGGTTGCTGTATTAGGTGTAGGGCTCCTGATTTCCACCTATAGCGACAATCAATTGCAGGCCATGTTCGTCGCTTTCTTTTTTATCATGATCTTTATCCTCATGAGCGGGCAGTTTACTCCGGTGGAGAATATGCCGGTCTGGGCAAGATGGATCTCCCGTATGACGCCGGTCACCTATTTTGTAGAAGTGAACCGGATGCTTATCCTAAAGGGAAGCGGGCTCAGTGATATAAAAAATCAGCTGTTTATCGAAATGGGATTTGCCGTCGTACTCAATGGGTGGGCGATTTTGAATTACCGGAAGACTTCTTGATTTTTTCTCTTAATGATTTAGGGGATGGTTTTGTGCTTTTGGAAGTGATATGTAAAAAATGCTTTCAGTGCAGCATCAATAATGCAGACAGCGAAATTGTCTCCAGAAAACATTTTGTGAAAATAACCATTTCAAAATCTGAAAGAAGGAGCCACTTCCACAATTAAACGCTGCAGCCGGCCCTATCCTCAATCGACACATTTTTTCACCACAGGGATATATTCTACTGTACAATAAAGCCTCGGATGAAAAATGAACAAATGCCCATCAGCAGAAGTGAAAATCAGTGGAGAGAGAGGATAGGGTCGGCTGCAGAATAAAAGCCAAAGTGTCCTAGTTCACAAATATCTCATCCATCATAATCCACCCCTTCTTCCCCTTCCTCACCATCCAATCGGGCAATTTTGGAACGGGATTGACCACCAGCTTTATTACCCGGACCGTCGAAGGCTTGAATTTAATATCGAAACCGTCCAGATAGGTTCCTTTCATCTCCGTCGGTTGATCAGGCACGAGACGACCCAGCAACCGTAAGGAATTCCTGTCCTGTCCGCCCCAAACTTCGATGTTCAGCGGAGGCATAATATCATTGATGATATCCACCAGGGCCGACAAAGTAAGTTCCTGCACCACGGTAGGTTTCTTATAAAACAACAGCCCTTCCATCTTATTCTTGTGAAAACCCAACCATTTGCCATTCCCGAAATTCATATCTCCCTTGTCAAGATCTATTAATATTCCGGGTTTGAATTTCAAATAATCCGAATCTATGGGGGTCAGTAAATGCAGAGAGTCGGGCCGGAATTTCTCGCTGTAAAAATCCGCCTTTGTCAGTTCGCTGCCAAGCCATCCTTTTTTAAAGGCCTTCGCACGCATTTTGGCCATCCCGGGTAAAAGTACATGACTATCGTATATGGCGCCGCTGAGACTATCCGGATCTGTCCCATCAAAGGTATACCGGATAACTGCCCCGGGAACATAATGTTTCAGTTTAAGCGGAATAGGGGTCTGAACGATCCTTTCTTCATTTTCCAGGATTGGCGCATTCAGTTTACTATGAACCGTATCTGCATTGAACCCCGTCGTTATGACCAGATCCTTCCGGCTCTGTCGGAGCGTCCGGATTTCTTCCGGCAGAATACCCGTATTCCAGATATAAAGACGCCGGAGATCTTTCAGGGGCTGAAGTTTGGTAAGGTCATCGGCTTTTATGGCCGTACCGGAAAGAGAAAGACTTTTTAATTTAGTCAGTTTGGCCAACTCCGGCATCCCGGCTCCCGTAATTTTTGTGAAAGAAAGATTCAGTATCCGGAGATTGGGAAAACCGGCGATCATTCGCAGATCCTTATCTTCCACGGGCATTTTATCCAGGTTTAACGAAACGATCTGGTTCTTTAGGGGATCCAGTTCTTTCAGCTGATCCGCCTTAAAAAAAGCCACGCCATAATAATCGACGGCCAGGGCGGGAGATCCTTCCGCCAGCGCATGGATGGCACGGTAGTTCGAATTCAAACTCTTTACTTTTTTATCATCTGCAGCTGAGAATTCATAATGTTCTTCCTCCGGTGACCGCAGGAGCCCCGATGCCAACACCCGCAATGTATCCGTGGAAGGTAATTCAATCACCTTTTTGGTGAAATCCGCGCCTCCTTTTATCCAGGCGTAAATAACGGCCGTCTCTTCATCCGTAAGCTGTTCTTTGTTTGCCGGTGGCATATGCTTTTTTTCTTCTCTTGGCAGGTGTATCCGGCTCATCAGCAAACCCATATTCTCCTGGGAGGTATCCCAGAGTTTGCCATCCTTCCCTCCTTTTATAAGGAATGCCTGGTTATCCAGGACCAATCCCCCTTTCGCCGTATTTTGATTATGACAGCTCATACATTTGTTCTCCAGGATGGGGCTGACAAGATCCGTATAAACTACAGCCTCTTCCAGGGGTACAGCTGCTTTTTTCTTTTCCTGCATTACGGGACCCAATACAAAATTTTCGCCATGGGTAATATTTCCACCTAAATGCCCTGCCCATAAAGTGATAAGGATTATTCCCGCGGCTAAGCTCCTGGATAGGGCCGTACGTTTACGAAGCCAGCCCTGAAAACTATAGAGCGCCCATAACCCAAAGGAGATAAAGGCTCCCATCCATTTATGCCAGGCGATCGAAGAGCCTTCGTATCCGGGTTCCCTTGACAGGACCAATCCCACGATCGCCGTAATGGCTGCCGTAAAAGCGGAGGCCAGCAACAAATTTTCCGCAACATTTTCCGGCCAGTTTTTCCCGTTGGGCGACAAAGGCAGGGACTGTTTTTGTTCAAAATGTTTGGTTTCAACAAGCCATATCCATCCTGCATAACCGATAACCAATACAATAGGAAAATGCAGGGCTACCGGATGCATCCGTCCGAATACCTGCAGCCACGAGGGAATAGTCAACCGATCCTCGAAAAAGAGAAAAAAGAATAACAGGGTATTAAGAGGGATCAGAGAGGTGGCAAATATGGGCTTCAACTTCATGTGCGGTGCAATGAGATTCTACGGACAGGTAAAGGGTGAATTATATTCAGGCTCAATCAGCCAATTTATACTCTCTTCAATTTATAGGGATATACCTTTCCGGAAGCCCATTGCGCCACATAGATATTCTCATCCCGGTCTACGCAAACATCATGGGGATGTACGAATATCTTATCGGTCTGCCGCATGGCCTGCAGTTTATCATCCACATAGAGTGGTTCGCTGCCGCCGATATTACTGATCACCTTATTGTTCTTATCCAGGATAGTAACGAACCCTGTTCCTTCCGCATTCAGATCCGGTGAACGTAATACAGCCGCATACAAATGATCCCCATGGATAACGGGCCGGCAAACACAGGCTCCTGGAAGATGGATCACTTCCTGTAAAGCACCGTCCATATTAAATCGTTTGAAACAATTTCGTGTCCTGTCCGTGATCAGCAAAGTCTGTCCTCCGCTCCTCCTGTCAAAAGTTATTCCGTGTGCATTATCCAGGTGGGTATCTCCTTCTCCTCTTCCTCCGAAATAATTTTTTAAATGGCCGGCGCTGTCATAGTGTAAAATATATTGGGCTCCATATCCGTCGGCAATAAAAATATCGCCGTTCTCATCGACTACTGTTTCGGTAGGAACGAACTCCTCTTTTTTCTTATATATTCCCGGTTCCATCGGCGTATCGATTGTCAGCAGGATCTTTCCATCCATAGTCGTTTTATGGACCTGATGTGTTTGTGTATCGGTTATATATAAAAACTCTGTGCCGTTCTCGCTATGGAGAGTTAAACCATGTGCTCCCGGGAACTCATGACCCCAGGTCTTCACTAATTTTCCTCCCGTAGTATATACAAGGATATTATTTTTGGTTTCGTTGGTCAGCAGCAGAATCCTTCCTGCTTTATCCTGCACCATTTCATGACAATCGTTCACCGGGAACTTAACCGGATCGCATTTGCTCCATGCCGTATCCAGTCTGTATTGCATCCCATTGTAGCCATAAACTTTTTCGCCGGATGCAGCCAGCAGGTCTTTCATAATCAGGATACCGCCAGCGGCAAGAGAAGTCGTTTTTAAAAATTTTCTGCGCTCCATATTATTATTTTTATAAACAGTTAGGATTATTCATTTCATTTTTTTTATTTCATCGGTAAAGCCCGGCTTACTATCCACTCAGGCCATTAATCCAGGAATAACTTTTCCTGCCACATCTGTCAGGCGGTAACGCCGCCCCTGATGTTTAAAGGTTAGTTTCTCATGATCGAGTCCCATCAGATGCAACACGGTGGCATGGAAATCGTGTACATGTACCGGGTCCTTAGCTATATTATATCCGAATTCATCCGTCTCTCCATAAACGCCTGGTCTTACGCC
>NZ_JBTLQH010000088.1:0-9328 GCF_054461575.1 Flavitalea flava | reverse complement strand
TCCACCATTCCGCTATAAACCCCCTCCGTTATCACCAGCGAAGGCTCGCTTTGCTCCAGTATATAACGGATCCGCTCGGCCGGATAAGCAGGATCCACCGGTACATACACCAGCCCTGTCCGCAACAAGGATAGCACAGCTACCACCAGCCACTCCGAACGATCCAGCAGCACAACCACCCGCTCGCCCGCCTGCAATCCCTTTGTTTCGCGCAGGTAATCAGACAGGGCTTCTATCCGCCTGTTCAGCTCCCCATAGGACAACCCCCTGCCCCGATGAACTACCGCTATCCTGTCCCCGCCTTCCCCTATTCGACTAGACAAACAGCCCAGCAGGGAAAAAGGACGTATCGCCCTGGCCACCCCCCCTGCTAACCCCCTGCTGTATCCCAGTAGCGCAGACCGCTCCACGAACGGCAGCATCTGCAAATCCTTGAGCTGGGTGCCGGCAACAAGACTAACCATTTCCTGCAATACCTGTTTAAAATGTCCCCGTATCCGGACAACCTGGTCTTCTTCCAATAAACGCGTATTATACCCCAGGCGCAACTGGACTTCGTCACCCGCTGTAATAGTAAGACTCAACGGGTAATTGGCCTGCTCTTTAACACCGACGTTTTCCACTTTCAAGGCCCAGGGCCTGGAGGCAATAATTTTGCTCATAGGATAATTCTCAAACACCAATAAGCTATCGAAAAAATCACCCGTTATTCCGACCCATCGTTGTATATCGTTTAAGGCGGCATGCTGATGTTCCCTACTCCCCGATTGGCTTTCCTGAAGCTCTTGTAACCAATCCACAATTTCCTGGTCCGGTTCTATCCTTGCCAGCAGAGGCAGGGTATTGATATACATTCCTACCCTGCGTTCCACACGGGCCAGATCCTCCGGGCGCCCCGAGACAGTGACCCCGTATACAACCGAACCGCTACCTGTATAGCGATACAACAGAAAGGCCCATACTCCCTGCATCAACGTATTGATAGTGATCCGGTGACGTTGTGCAAAAGCGGTGATCTCCCGGGCTTCTTCCCCATCTAATTGCAAAACCACCTCCTTATATTCACCCAATCCTTTGTTTCTATCGGTTATGGGACCGATAAACGGTAATAGAGTACCTGCATCCACGCCGGAAAAATAACGCTCCCAATACTCCTGCTCCTGGTCTTTATCACGGCGCTCGATAATACGGATATAATCCTCAAACTTATCTTCTTCCACCTGCACCGGTTCACTTCCGGCCAGTAATATCTCGTATACCTGCAGCAACTCCTCCAGCAATATGGGCAAGGACCAGCCATCCAACAAAATATGATGGTGTGTCCATAACATCCGGTAAGAATCCTCTCCCAACCGCATCAAGGCAATCCGCATCAGCGGAGCCTTCGTAAAATCAAATCCTCGCTTCCGGTCTGCTTCGTCAAAAGCATTTATTACAGCTTCACGGTCATTCTCCGACACGTCCCGAAAATCCAGTATTTCTATCGGGATAAATACGTTCCTGTAAACACATTGTACCGGTATATTAAAGGCATCATAATAAAACCCGCTACGCAATATAGTATGCCGTTGGACAATGTATTCCCAGCTTTTCTTAAGGATTTCCGTATCCGGCTTTGGCAAAGAACAACTGATCTGCTCGACATAGGATCCCGCCTGTCCATCATACAATCCATGAAATAACATCCCCTGCTGCAACGCGCTCAACCGGTAAATAGAGATTACATTCCCGGCCCTTCCGGCAGGCGGGGCTTTGGCCAGGTATTCCAGCAAGGCATTTTTATTCTTTTTGATATAACTGATTATCTCCTGGTTCTCCCGCATAGAACCAATCTCCTTTTCCGTTAATTTCTTTTCATCGCCTTGCAGAATAAGCTTATCATGCTCATTGACCAACGAAAAATTCAACGATTTGAGATGCTCTAAAAATTCTTTAATTTCCATCATGCTGTTTTTTAGAACTCCATTATATTTTTCATCTCCGAATCCCTGTCTTTGATAAAACTATCCAATTCTCCATAGCTCACCTCCTTACCAAGGCCATAATCCGATGGCGTATAAACCGGTCCCTCTCCTTTTTGCTCAACGCAATGCGTGATCAGGGACATAAGATGGTTAATATACCTTCCGGCCAGGATCTGTATCTCAGGTTCCGTAAAGTGAAGCTTGCTGTAACTCCAGCTGACAACCAGCTCTCCACCGGCTATGCGGCAATTCACCGCTAATTTTTCCCGGACTTCGGACTCCTCACTTATCGTAGCACCACCGGATCCGCCGGACAAAACCAGCCAATTTCCCTTACCAATTACATTATCCAGCTGTCCCAGATAATTAAAAACAATATCCCAGGGCTCCCTTCCCTGCAATTTCTCAAGGCCCAGGATATATTTCAACACTCCGTAACCTATTCCCTTATCCGGAACCTTCCGCAATTGTTCCTTAACACTCCTGATATGGACACCCGGATCCTGGACAGCCTCCGTATTAATCGCTACCGGATACAAATTGGTAAACCAGCCCACGGTCCTGCTGGTATCCAATGCTAAGCCGATATCCTCGCGACCATGCCCTTCCAAGCCGACAACGACCTGGTCATTCCCGCTCCAATCACGGATAGTGAGTCCCAACGCGCATAATAAAATATCGTTAATCTCCGTATGATAGGCAGCTCCTGTATCCTGTACCAATCGTTGTGTCAGGCGGGCATTTAACCTTTCCGAATAATTTGCCGTATCACGCAACCTGATCAATCCCGAAGGATTCTTTTCCAGGTGAAAAGGTTTGTATTGGTCTGTTATTTGTGTCCAATAATTCTCCTGCGATAACAAACGACGGCTCCTGCCGTATTCTTCCAGGGAGCCATACCATTGCCGGTAAGAGTTTCCCTTCTGGCCGGAAATGGCCTGTCCTCCGGAACCCAGCAGCCCTTCCATGTCTTCCAGCAATATCCGCCAGGATACCCCATCCACGGCAAGATGATGAATAACAATCAGTAACCGGTTATAGGTTTCAGTTCCACCCGTCCGGAACAAAACCACCCTCACCAGATCCCCCTGTTCCAGGGATAAACTTTTCTGGTAATTATTGGCAAGATCCTCCAGCGCTTTATCCAATTCTTCCGGTTTGAATAGCTGCATTTCCTCTACGAAAAAAATACGATGGATATTTTCTATCTGATTTCCATATTCCTGACGCCAGCCTTTCTCTTCCCGATAGTAACGGAACCTGAGCGCATCATGAAACTTCAATAATTCATATACTGCCTGCTGCACCACTTTTTCTTCCACCCCTTTATTTATTCCGAGTAATACGCTTTGATTAAAACGAGAAGCTTCTCCTTCCTGTATCCGTGCCAGGTATCCCTGCTGGATCGGCAGCAAACCGCATTCTCCGGTCAGGATTCCCTGCTCGGCCGGCAATGCTCCTGCCGCACCTGTCCGGGATAAGATGGAGGTACTTAAACTACTTATATCCTGATTGGTGAAAATATCCCTGGGTTGTAATGCATATCCATGCCGGCGAATCCGGCTAACTACCTGAATGGTAATGATGGAGTCGCCGCCCATCCCGAAAAAATTATCATTTATCCCTATGCGTTCTATACCCAGCAACTCCTGCCAGGTATGCGCCAACAGCAACTCCAGCTCGTTACGTGGCGCCATATATTGGCCAACGCTGAGAGAAATATCCATATCCGGATCCGGCAACGCTTTATTATCGATCTTTCCATTTGCCGTTAACGGGAACTGATCAACCAGGATCAATTGTGCCGGGATCATATAATCCGGCAATTGCGTTTGTAATTTATCCCGAATTGTTTTGACGAAATCTTTAGGATTTACCCAACCTTTTGACCGAAGCGACAAATTATCGACTGACAAACTCTTTTTCCCGGTCCGGTCATTTTGAACGGCAAATAAATTAAATAACAAATTATCACCTGCCAGGTATTTCTCTTTTTCCACGAAAACCCGGAAACCTCTTTGACGCAATTTATCCGTGACCCGGCTAAGGCGGCCGTCCGTATCATGGACCTCAAGGACCAGGCTTTCTATTTTAGCCCAATCCCTATCCAAAATACCATCCAACACCAGGTCTTCAGAATTTTCAACATCCACCTTGAGCAGGTCGATTTTATCCATCTTTTCCTCCTGGATAATTTGCGAAAGAGTTTTGGCCTGACAGTTTACCAGGCGGCTTTCCAGCTTCAAATCTAAAAGGGAATCCATTTCCTCTGCCTGTAAGTCTTTATTTCCTGTATAACTTACGTAAGAACGTACAACATCCCTAACCTCCGTTTTATCAGCACTGATGCCTGACAAGATGCTCATTTGGGGGTAGAAAGTGAATTCAATCTCCTGCTCTTTATCCAGGAGGGCTAATGGAAAGGACTTCCCTTTTATCCCATAAAGACTTCGGTTTTTGACCAGGTAGGCATATATCTCCGGAACAGGTTCAAAGGAATAGACCTTTATATTCCGGTGCAATGCATTCAGGAAAATGGAGAATAAACCTATGTTGGCGCCCACATCTACCACGCAACTGTTTTCATCCAGCGTGATGCCATGCTTCAGGTAGCAATGGTCTTCGAATATTTCCCGGTATAAAAACTCGATCTCATTACCGTTAGGGCCAAGCACAGGCAATCCATTAGGCAGAACATGAAGATCCTGTTTCAGGATTTGTTGATGATTGAACAAATGCTGATAGCTGCTCAGCAAGGGAAGACTATCTTTATCAATTTGAAGGTATGCCTGAATTTTTTTGCTCCCCTTCTTTTCGTCCTCCACGGCTACGGCTTTCGCATTTACCACGCCATCTATAGAAGACAGGCAATGCTCTATCTCTCCAAGCTCTACGCGATATCCCCGAATTTTTACCTGGTCATCTATCCTACCCAGGTATTCAATATTCCCATCCGGCAGCCATCTGCCTAGATCTCCTGTCCTGTATAGTTTTGCTTCTGCTTCCCTATTAAAAGGGTCCTGAATAAATCTGTCAAACGTCAATTCCGGCTGGTTTAAATATCCTTTTGCCAATTGCACTCCTCCAATGTATAATTCACCGATCCCGCCAAGCGGCACGATCTGTTTGCCCTTGTCTAAAATATATATGGCGGTATTGGCCACCGGTCTTCCAATAGGCACGCTGGTTATTATCTTTTCCTCCTCCGACCAGCTCCAATAAGTGACATCGATGGACGCCTCTGTAGGACCATATAAATTATGTAATCCGGCATGCGGCAATCTTTCTCTGAATAAGTTTACCTGGGAAATTTTTAATGCCTCCCCGCTGCACAATACCTGTCTGATACTTTTACAATCTCCTGGCCGTATTTCCAATAGGAAAAGCTCAAGCATAGGAGGTACAAAATGCAGGGTAGTTATTTTTTGCGTGTCAATGATCCCTTTCAGGTAGTCAACATCCTTATGCCCGCCGGGTTTCGCAAAAACCAATCTGGAACCGGTGAGTAAAGGCCATAAAAGTTCCCAAACGGATACGTCAAAACAATAGGTTGTTTTTTGAAGAACTGCATCTGCGGATTTAAGCTTATAATACCCCTGCGCCCAAAGCAATCTGTTATACAAACCGTTATGATCGATCATTACGCCTTTAGGCTTCCCGGTGGAACCTGAAGTATAGATCACATAAGCCAGATCATCTGGTGTTAAAGGGGTAATTATCCGTGAATTGGTTTCCCCGGGGATCTCTGCCCAATCAGAATCCAGTTCAATGAGTAGTCTGCCGGTCTTATTTTCACCAGCCGTGCCTGCTAGTACGGCAGGTATCCGTTCCCGGCAGGAACGTGTAGTTAATACGATCTCTGTTCCCGTATCTTCGAGGATATAATTTATCCGGTCGGCGGGATATTCCGGATCTATCGGAACATAGGCTCCCCCAGCCTTCATTACTCCCAGTATACCCAATATCATTTCTAAAGACCGTTCCAGGCATAACCCAACCAGGCCACCCTTCCTCATTCCGGCTCCCCGCAGATGACCTGCCAATTGGGTCGATCGCTCATTAAGCTCGCGGTAATTCAATATTTCATTTTCAAAAATAACCGCAATAGAATCAGGTGTCCTGGCAACCTGGTCATGAAAAAGATCAATGATCGTCCGATCGGGTGGGTAGTCCATCCGCGTCTGGTTAAACCCAGTCTGCAACTGATCGCGCTCGTCTTGAGTCAGCATAGCCAGCTCGCCAATGGTTTGATCAGGTGCCCTGACGATCGCAGAGAGCAGCCCGGTATAATGCCCGGCCAACTGGCGGATGGTATCTTCCCTGTACAGGTCGGTGCAGTATTCGACAATGCCTTCCAGGCCTGCCGGGCTTTTTGTAAGCAGGAAGGTCAGATCGAATTTGGATGTAGTATGGGTTGGAATCTCCGGGATCAGTTCCAGTCCACCGAAACCGGTTTCTTCTAACGGTCGCAGGTCATTATTTTGTAAGGTAAACACAACCTGGAATAGGGGGCTTCTGCTCATATCCCTTTCCTTTATAACAGCCTCCACCACTTTTTCAAAAGGGATATCCTGGTGTTCATAGGCTTCCAGGGTGATTCTCTTTACCCTTTCCAATACTAATTTAAAAGACGGATTGCCGCTCAGATCGACACGTAATGCCAGGATATTAACAAAAAAACCGATCAACCCTTCTGTTTCCGATTGTTGACGGCCGGCAACAGGACTTCCGATCGTAATATCCTCCTGGCCACTATACCGGAATAACAATACCTGGAATGCCGATAACAAGGTCATGAACAGGGTTGCGCCCTGACTCCTGCTTAGTGCCTGCAATCCTGCGGCCAACTCTCCGTTGATACCAAACCGGAAGGTTTCTCCTCTGGTACTTTGAATGGAAGGTCGGGTATAGTTGGCCGGGATATCCAAGGGAATAATTCCCTCCAGTTTTTCCTGCCAATAAGCAAGTCTGTTTTCCAGCACATCTCCCGATAAATAATTTCTTTGCCAGATGGCATAATCGGCATATTGGATCGGTAAAGGCTTTAAGCTTACCATCTTCCCCTTTGCATAGGCATTATACAAGGCTATGAATTCGCTGATCATGATCCCATTCGACCATCCATCGGATGCAATATGATGGAGGATGACCACCAATATTGTTTCCTCATTTCCGGTCATTGATCCCTCCTTTCCCGTCCGGATCAAATGAGCCCTTAACTTGTGATCCTCCGAAAGATCAAATGGCCTGCTGATCAGTTTCGCCATACTTGTCTGGAAGGCATTCCCTTCTTCTGTAAAGACCCCATTCCCTATTATATCCAGGTTCCATCTGTCCTTTTCCAGGACACGTTGGGAGGCACGACCCTGATCCTCTTCAATGACCGTCCTCAATATCTCATGGCGATTGATAATCTGCCTGAAAGCAAACTCAAGCGCCTTCTCATTAAGAGGCCCGCGTAATCGAAGTATTGTCGGTATATGATAGGCCACGCTTCCCTCCAAACGGTCGATGAACCATAGGCGTTCCTGGCTGAAGGATAAAGGGATGGATGCAGGCCGGTTCTGAGGAATTAACCGGGTCTGGACAATATCTCCTTGGTGAAGGCCCACTAGTTTTGCCGACAACAAGGCTATTGTGGGGTAATCAAAAATATCTCCAATCGGAACTTCTATTCCAAGCCTTTTCCGGATCATGGCAATCAACCGGATGGCCAGTAAAGAATGAACGCCTAATTCGAAAAAATCATCGTTAATTCCTATTTGCTCCAGTTCCATTAATTCCTGCCATATAGCGGACAATTGTACTTCCAATTCATTTCGGGGGGCCACATATCGTCGGGCCAGTGATAGATCCGTTTCCAGGTCGGGTAATGCCTTCCGATCAATCTTTCCATTTAAGGTCAAGGGCATTTCCTCCAGTACCGCCAATAGGGACGGAACCATGTACTCCGGAAGCCTTTCGGTCAGGAAGTTCATTATGCCCTCGCGGTCAAACGGCCCCTCCGGCACCACGAATGCGATCAACCGGAGCATTCCATCGCTCCCCTTCCTTGCCACCACCACGCCCTGTTGAACTGCGTCGCATTGTTGTAACACCATCTCCACTTCGCCGGGTTCAACCCGGTAGCCACGTATCTTTACTTGTTCATCTGCCCTTCCCAAATAGTCCAGGTTCCCATCCGGCAGCCACCGGGCCAGGTCTCCTGTTTTATAAAGCCTTGCCCCCGGTATACTGCTAAAAGGATCGGTGATAAATTTTTCTTTCGTTAAGTCCGGGCGGTTCCAGTAACCCCGGGCCAGCCCCGCTCCTCCAATATATAGCTCACCCGTCACCCCGATCGGCACTAACTCTCTTCCGGCATCCAAAAGATAGATCTGTACATTATCGATCGGTTTCCCTATTGATACTCCATTACTCCCCTCGGTAATGATATCTCCTGTATTAAAGGAATAAATGCAGCAACCTACAGTTGCCTCTGTTGGACCATACTCATTAATGATTTCCACATTTATATTCTGGTCTCTCCAATATTGGAAATGGCTCACCCGGAGGGCTTCACCTCCCAGGATCAACCTCCGGGTCAGGGGCTGACCAGTCCCTTCCCGCAAAGCATCTTCCAGCAAGGGCATATGCGCGGGGGTTAATTTGATAAAGGAATAGGGCGAGTTTATTCCCATATTCTTATCCCCGAAAACCCCGGCTCCCTTCACTTTTCCGATCACCAGGGACAAACCGCTCAGCAACGGCAGGAATAACCCCGTTACCGAAGCATCAAATGTATAGGACATATGAATATATGTCCCGTTACCATCTCCTGCATCCCATTTTCCTGAATATTGCGTTTTACTGTTCAGCAGGTAGTTCACAAGGCTGCGATGTTCGATCATTACTCCTTTGGGCTGTCCTGTCGATCCCGAAGTATAGATCACATAGGCCAGGTTATCTTCATTAAGCGCGGTTACCGGGGTGGTTCCTGGCTCGCCGGCAATCTTTTCCCAATTACTGTCCATACAAACCAATATCCTGTCGGAAAACAGGGGTGCCAGATCCTGGCTGCAAACAATGATCGATATACCCGTGTCTTCCAGGATATACCTTATCCTGGATGCAGGATAGACAGGATCTATGGGCACGTAGGCGCCTCCTGCTTTCAGAATCCCCAGGATACTTATCACCAGGTTCGGTGAACGGTCCATACAAATGCCGATCAGCGTTTCCTCCTTTACTCCCTTCCCGCGCAGGTAATGACCCAGCCGGTTGGAACGTTCATCCAGCTCCCGGTAGCTCAGCGATTCCTCCCCGAAAATTACGGCCGCCGCATCCGGCGTCCGGCGGACCTGCTCGATGAACAGATCGATGAT
>NZ_JBTLQH010000087.1:0-9644 GCF_054461575.1 Flavitalea flava | reverse complement strand
TATACTTTACCATACTCTTTTTGGAAGAAAAAGGTACGGCATTTATACGACATTACAAAATAGACTAGACACTAGTATTAGTGATCAATGTTTATTATTTATATTCATTGATTTCCAAGTATTTACTCGAACAATTTTTATTTTGTAGCATAATTAAACTACAAAAGGAGGAGTTATGGAAACGGTAAGCAGACGAAAAAAGAAAGTTGGCAGGCCAGCTAGGACGATCAAAAAGGAGGTCCGGGCTTGTATACGATTTACCCGACCCGAGTATTTTATTATCAAAGAAAAGGCGGCTAAAGCCGGGGCTGAGACTTCTTCTTATATCCGGCAAATCGCCATACTTGCCGCCGTTAATCCCCGCCTAAAGGACGAGGAAATTTTTTACTTTCTTATAATAGGCTGTTCCCTTTTTTAGATGGTTTTAAATATTTTCCGAGCGTTTTACTATATCTATCGTCAAAAGTTACAATGGTAATTTCACTATACTTTACCAAAGTTGGTTTATCATCTAATTGTCCGGCCGGATCAAAGTTCTGGATATTCACTTTGTCTTTGGTGATTCGCCTAATCGGTCCAATAATAAAGTCGGGTTCATTTTTATCTTCGCACTCAATAATGACGTTATGGCCGAATTTTCTCAGATCTTCGAATATTTTTTGCCAAGTGGTTAATGAGATCTTTACATTTATTCCGTAGCCATTGTCCAGGTAGCCTTCTGATTTAAAGATGCGCTTTCGCGCATTTTGAAATTTGCCGTGCAGCAAACTGTCAAATCCATCTTTTCTAATAATAGAGTAGCCGTTAAGGAGAAATTCAAGATCCATTTGAATTAGCAAAAAATCTTTCGACATCGACAAAATAAAACCTGAAATATTTTCTTCTCTTTTATTAAAAGTCCGAACAAATTGTACGTAGTCCTTTTTATCAATATGCCTTTGTAGGATAACGTCGTAAGCTCTTATTGCATTTTTATCTTTCATATTTCTGCCTTTCCGTTATTTTTCGAACTATGGTTTATGTTTGCTAAATTCAATTTAGGGTTAGATGACCAGTACATCGAACAATGTGTGCCAAATAATGTACAGGCCAGTCGAATGATCTTATGCCCTGGCGTACGTCCAGGTTTACTTCCGGTCCCTGGCATCCAGTGATCCTACCCGCGCATTACCCATTACCTGAGAGGAGTTTTTGGGATTTGGCAGGGAGAAATTGGTCCAAACACTTTGGCGCTGCCTTCAACGCAGCGGAAAAACGGGTTAATTCGATAACTTTGATTTGCTGTATATTAGATCTGTTATTTATAGTCCATCGTCTCTCTTTGATAACCAACTTCGATACTTAATTTTACAGCTATCTCGGGTCACCGTGTCTTTCACTATAACATCCATCCCACCATCATATGGTGCAACAATGCAGTTATTTTTGACCGAAATAAAGAAGGCTCGCAACTGATCTAGCGCAATATCCTTTAAAATAGGTTCGAATTTAATTTCGTGCCAGATTTCTTCCGAAAACTTTGGCCTATAAATCTGCCCTTTTTCAAATTCTTCCGAGTTTAGAAGGTGTAAGTCAATTGGATCAAGATAAACAAATGAAAAATGTGTTACCGATTCCCTTTCTTCAAATGGAACCAGCTCAGTATGACTCTCATAATCGTATTCACCTGTTACCATGAGAATTGGCGATTGATCTCCTATAAGGTCCGAGAAAATTGTATTTTGTCTCTTTAATAATATCTTCCAATCTTCCTGATCATCAGCATAACGTTTGGATTCAGGCAAACTGTGAATTCGAAACCATCTATTGGAATAGTCATGCTTAAGATAATGAGGTATTGGTACCGTATTAGCATAGGCAAATTCCCAGAATATTTTGAATTCTTCGCGATTCATATAAATTTATTGTTCGAGGTTACAATGAAGAAGTTACAGCATAGATATAATAATTACACATCGACGTTTGCCAAAATCTTTCTATTCATACCTACTTTGTTGACTAACAGAAACATATCCCCATCATGAAAACCCCAATTAGATATAAAATCGTTTTTAATTTTAACTTCCAATAGAGATTCTCTCAAGATTAATCCGCCGTATCCTAAAAAGACTACATATTCCGCCATACTTTCCTCGTCTCTTGTCCATTTGCCACTTTCTGAATTGGAATACAATCCTTTAATTAAGTGGTTTGGTCCATATTGGTCGCAATCAAACACCCACTCCATTGACAATAAAGAAGGATCGCATTTTGAATTCAGGCCAATTTCTACATTTGAACCCTTACCACCATTCATATTTAGGGTGTCCAAGCCCAAATATATTCCTTTTGTGTTCGGAAAATCATCTAATGTTCTTTGAATCCAATTGGTCGCATCGCTAATATCATCGATAAATGACATATCTCTAAATTCCTCCCATATTTTTGATGGAAACTTTCTAGGGGCGGCCCTAATAATGTTGCTAAATGCTTCTTGTGCATTTCGTTGATGAGTAATTTCATCAAGAATTTCTTTTATAGGTATCAATTCGAAATCCATGTCTTTTGTCAGTAATTTTATTAATTATGGTTCCGCAGTAAATGTACCTAAAAGCTTCCATCCCGCTTATTGTCAGCGGTAAATAAAGCAGTTCTTAAAAACCATTAAATGGGTATATTGAGGCTAAGGCTGTGATGTGAATTGAAGGAGGCTTTAAATTTAATGCAGGGGCGTTCAGTATACAGAGATGAGAGTCCTGATGCGTTCAGTTAAAGCTACTTGATGCAAGTGGTTCTCCAATAAAGACAATTTGCTTTATTATACGCATGGTAAAGCAAATTTATTATGCTGTACGGAAACGGGCGATTGCCCATTTCCTCCCGGGATAAGTTTTATTTATCAAAATAGGTTGATCCTATTTTGATGATCGATTCTTCATCTTTCCCCTTATTATACTCCGCAACAAATTTGGGGATGTCAACTCCAACCGATGCTTTTTGGGGTTCATGATAATGATTTGCAAATGAATACCATGCTTTACTTCCATCCCGAAAATACAGTCTGAGCCTCGCCGTCATTTTAGCCCCGGTATTATCGGCTAAGACCTTTCCGATATCACTCCATTTATAGCTATCCCGGCTTTCAACTGCATCGTTTTTTTTGCCCAATATCTCCACTGTTATTTCATCTGTTGTCAGGTAAATGAATCCATTTTTAGAAAACCACCTATAAAACTTATTCTGAAGGATAGAAAGAGCAATCAATCCTAAGACTATGCTTGCGCCAAAAAAATACCAGTTCTTCGTTCGCCCAACTAAATAAGACAACAAAAGAAAGAGCCCAAAAGCAGCCAACATATTCTTATTATAACGCTTTTCATCCAAAAACTGCGCGGCAATCGTTTTAAGTAGTTCCATATCGTAGTATAATGCTTAAAAATCGACATTAATTCTCATTAATATTTTCCCATATAGAATATTTATTGCTCATTTACTATTTTAACCGCAGAATACACATCATTAGTGATTCCAACGGCATCAACGATTATTACAGCAGCCGCAACACAGCCTACAGGAGTAAAAAATGACAAACCAATTGCGGCAACTGATACTGTAAGTGAGACCCAATCGCTTGGCCCTAAACGACGGACCAAAAGGATTTTTTTATCGTGGGAGATTGAAGCACTTGATAAAGAATTTTCTCCAAAACCTCTATCAGAATGGCTGCAAGCGAGAATGCAGAATCCTGTACCCGCCGTGGTGGCAGGTTTTATAAGGTGGTCCTAGCGGTTGGACAATTGTCGAACTATTGGTTGGAGGACTTAATGAAGTTTAACAACATAAACATGCATCAAATTTTCAATAAATCTTACTCATGTTTTTGAAGGAGCGGAAAATAGTCCCTGTTACCCATTAAGCAAAGCAATAGAATATGTTTAGTATTTTTTGTCAGTGAGCCTGTCTGCTCTGGCTTGTTGAATATGAGTGGTTTAGGAATGTAGTTTGGGTACTTGTCCGGTTTATTGGTAATTGCCATGTGTTGATGGATAACAAACGATCCCATCTCTTTTTACTATAAAATCCAGCACATCCTCGTAAAGGTTTAATGTAACCGGGTTACTATTGGCAAATTTTGTATCCATTTTTCCTGTCGTTGCATTGAATGTTACAATGACCGGTGAAGGCGTTATAGATCTATAAGTGGCATAGATCTTGTCTTTGGCAAAAACTAAATTGGAATAATATGTGCCATATGATCCTACATCCTGGCTCCATACCTCGTGGCCGTCCTTTGCACTTATGGCTTTTAGGTTTGCTCCATCTGACCCCCTATTAAATATGGTATCCTTGCAGAAATATACCATGTCATTGCCGGTAACACAATACGAGGCCTCCTGACTACTTTCGTATCGCCATTTCTGGATCCCGGTTTTTAAGTCTAACGCGCATATGGTCCCTAAGGTGCTTACCAGTACTTTCCCATCCAGATACACTGGATTGAATCTATCACTACCAACCTGCCCCAGATCTGTTTTATTCCATAATAAATTACCTGTGCCTGCATCAAGTGCGAATGCACGCCCGTTTACACCTGAACTTATAACAACAACACCTTTAGTGGCCAGCGGGCGTTTGCATATTGAATTGTTGAAACCATAACTCCATATTTTTTGTCCTGTTATTGCATTAACTGCATGTACTTCGCCGACAGAATGGTTTACTGGTGCAACAAATACAACATTATTATCAATAACCGGGTTCGAGTTAAAATCACCATACGTAGTGGAAGTATAGTTCCAAAGTACCTGACCCGTACTGCTGCTCACGCAGACCAATGTTCCGGTATTCGAACAGGCATACAGTCTGCCTGCGGAATAAGTAACACTCGTAACAAAACTAATATTTGTCGGGCCCTGCCAAATATTCGCTCCGGTAATTGCATTTATTGCCTGCAATTTATAGTTGGCAACCATGAATATTGTGTCGTTCGATAGCGTTGGGGCAAGCATGTTATCAGTACTGAAGCGCCACATCGACGGTTGGTTTTGTCCTAAGGTGACCGGATAAGCATTAAAACCTCCAAACCGTCCCATGGTGGTGTAGGAAAGGTCTTTTGTATGAGCATACAACTGGCCGTCATATGTTGACAGGGTAAATTCCGAAAACGTGGTGTCGCTAGCGATAAAGGCAACGACTTTTCCTGAATATATTTTGTCCTTTTCCAGGTTAAGTAAAGTGTCAGTTAATCCCGTTAAACTATCTTTTATTTTTACGTTGCTTAGTATTATTCTATATCTAACCAACTCATTGTTGATTTTATTTTTGGAAGAATCCCATTGAATAATTGCTTCTAACGGTGTTCTTTCAATAACTCTGACAGTGAATTGTGTAAGATTTTCTTTATTAGTCTGGCCCTGGTTGTCTTTTTCATTAGTTGACTTTGAGCAGGCCAGAAAGCATATAAAAATAAGGCATATGCCAGTTATAATTCTAAGGTTCATTTTCAAGGGGCTTTGTAAACTGTATCAAAAATTTATTGTTCTTGCCGGTTCTAAGATAATATTTAAAATCAAAATAGTACCATGTAATATTGTCAATTTCAATGAAATATCTCCCATTCTTTTACTCACGTTATATGGGTATCAATGCAATTTTTTGAAGAATGTAAGGTGTGGAGATATTACTTATGGCTGTCGTCTTTATGGACTACGAGGCAGGAACACTTAGGTTTATGGGATAGATAATAAAAAAACTCCTAGCATCAAAAAAATAAAAAAGCCTGTAAATCAATTTAGAATTACAGGCTTGACATCTTTTGAGATAATATTAGTCGGGAAGAAAGGATTACTTCCGGCCCACGGCCTTCAGTGCTCCTGTAGCCCTGTGCATTACCCAAAAAGCCTCGTCCCGACTTCGTCGGAACGGTTTTTCTTCTTCATCCGCGTTGGAGAACAAGTTCTCCATGCTTCTGAAAAAGAAAAACCCGCAGCTTTCGCTGCGGGCTTCTTGTTTCGTCGGGACGACAGGACAATTCTCGAACCAATTCGTCGCTGACCTTAGACGGTTAGCGAACCTAGCGATTTGAAAACCAATGTTTTCGGTCGCTTTTTTTATTTCCCGCCGCGAAGCCATAAAAGTTAAAGGAATGTAGATGCTACTGGAAAAGGCTATATCAAACGGCCAAAAGAAGGGGTCACCCGTGGGTGTTGCACGTTGGGGGCCTTCCCTCCGGGTCCCCCGACTTTCTTCCCCTGCAAAAGTCCAGAGGGCAAGCAGTATAAAGCATATCGCAGACGAAATTTTTGAAAACTCAAATATTACATTATGGCAGACCTGAAAAGAAGAACCCTGCAATTGAGCAGTGGAAAGCAAGTGAAGCTGTTTGGCAATAGCGTTGCCATCGGCAAGTCTTTGGAGATCGGGGAAGGATACGCCCCGAATATTTTGTCGCTCGTCGAAGAACAGGCGGACAATAAAATACCTGCCGGGCTATCGAATTCGCATCGATTGACGGTAGACGAGCTGATGGAACTGGCGGGATTAATCGCAATTTTCTTATTCCCGCCTTCAAAAGATCCTGGCGAAGCAACAGGAAAAACTGTCAATCGAGCTTGAAGCATCAACCGACCCAAACCTTATTCCTTTCGCCATCATAAACCGGCCACAGGTCAATTAAATATCTGAATGGTACCCAGATCAGATAGATTTGTAAAGTCTTGGTATATATAAAAATAAATTTCTATTTATGCATAGATTAAATTATAGAAAGATTACTTTTTTGCTACTACTGCTGTTTAAGACAGGGCTTGGTTTTTCTCAGATAACAAAAGTCCCCGCCCCGGTGATCTCGAAAGAAGCCTTTTCTTTCGCTACGCCGGAAGAAGAAGGATTTTCCTCAAAAGGGTTAAGTGAGATATTTACTTATGTGAAAGAAAAAAAGCCTAATATCCATAGCCTCTTGGTCATCCGGAATAAGAAGATCGTAATTGATGCCTATTTTTATCCTTTTCGCTCCGATTTACGGCATGACATAGCCTCCTGCACAAAATCAGTAACATCCCTGCTTATTGGCATCGCCATCGATAAAGGCTATATAAAGAGTGAAGACCAATTGGTCGCATCATTTTTCCCGGAAATCAATCTAACCGGTAAGCCCTTCGAAACATTATCGATCAAAGACCTGCTCACTATGAAGTCGGGTTTTGATTGCGGCTTGTCAAATGAAGATAGTCTGTTCAATGAATTATTTCCATCGGACAACTGGCCAAAATTCATTTTCAATATTCCGTTTGTAGCCGACCCTGGCCAGCAATTCTCTTATTGCAGTTGCAATTATTATTTGCTAGCTGAAATTATTTACCGGGCAACTGGATTAGCCCCTGAAGATTTTGCAAAAAAATACATCTTTAACGAGTTAGGGATAACGTCCGTCTACTGGACGAAAAATAAACAGGGTATTAATTACGGGTGGGGAGACCTTTGCCTGCAGCCACATGATCTTGCTAAAATCGGCCAACTATTGTTAGATGGCGGCAAATGGAATAATAAATCCATTGTTTCCGCGGACTGGATAAAAAAGGCCAAATCGATGAACACGGTATTTTCAAACGGGAATGGCTATGGCTATGGTTTTTGGATAGACAAGGATCATGCCTTCAGTGCGGAAGGCAGGGGCACACAAAGGATACATATCGATTCCATCCACAATGCCATTGTCGTAGTTACGGGAGGAGGGCTAAGTGACGATGATAAGGAAGGGATTGGTCATCTTATCGGTTATGCGATCCACTCCGATGGACAATTGAAAAGTGACCCTGTGGCCTTTAATAACTTTGAAAAAATGGAACGTCAGGCGGCAACAGCGATGATCGATTCGCCCCGGTACATTTCCAACGGTACTGAAAAGGACAAGCTGTTCAATAAGGCGATCGTCTTCCTCAAGAATAGTTTAGGGATAAAAAGCGCCGAAATTATCGCGGAAAAAGGGAATCTATCCCTTATGTTAAAGCCAACCGAGGGACAAACCGTCGTCTATCCTTTAGGAATTGATGCCACGTATAAATTTTATCATGATGCCGGTTCCGGTCATTTGTATGCGTTAAGAGGATATTGGAAAGCCGGCAATGAATTTGAGATCGAATTTAATATGCTATCCAAGATTAATAAATATTTGATTGATTTTAAAATGTGTGATAATGGAGACGAGGTTTCCATTAAGGAAGGGACCCATAGGACCAATGAAGCTTTTCCGGTGGCAATAATTCATAAACAGGATGAATGATCACAGGATTCGAACCGGCAAACCTTGGTTTCCAATAAAGTAGGTTTTAGAAACAAAAACATCAAAGATTTTCGAACCAAAAAAACCCGCTTTGGGAGCGGGTTTCGTAAAATCAGTGGAAAAATGGTCGGGAAGACAGGATTACTTCCGGCCCACGGCCTCCAGTGATCCTGTAGACCTGTGCATTACCCAAAAAGCCTCGTCCCGACTTCGTCGAAACGGTTTTTCTTCTTCATCCGCGTTGGAGAACAAGTTCTCCATGCTCCTGAAAAAGAAAAACCCGCAGCTTTCGCTGCGGGCTTCTTGTTTCGTCGCCTTGGCAGGACAATTCTCGAACCAATTCGTCGCTGACCTGAGACGATTAGCGCTTCTAGCGATTTGAAAACCAATGTTTTCAGTCGCTTTTTTTATTTCCAGGCCTCGGCTCCAAAAAGTTAAAGAAATGTTAGAGGAGCCGACCAGGACGTTTCCGAAGGGAGCAAAAAGCCGGGAATTTTGCCCTTCGACATGAGTAGACAGTAAGCGGGAAGGATTCCCCTTAAGCGAGCCGGTTTGTGTGAACATGAAACAGTGAGATATGGAGAACTGGACGGACAATCTTATGTACCTCTTTTGGACGGCTTATCCAACTTTAGGCCGCTCAGCTCATCATTCAAAAAAAGAGAGGTTCCCCGGAGGGGGTTCCCCTTCGTGTTACCCCCTCCGGGATTTGGGGGCTTTCTTTCCCCGTAAGAGCCTCAAATCACCTGCCATTCGCGGCCCCACATGCCCCTTCAATTCCGGCGCATCCGACCGGATCAATTCTAATTATTTCATCATTTTAAAATACTACGATCATGGCAGACCTGAAAAGAAGAACCCTGCAATTAAGCAGTGGAAAGCAAGTGAAACTATTCGGCAACAGTGTTGCGATCAGCAAGTCTTTGGAGATCGGGGAAGGATACGCTCCGAATATTCTATCCGTAATAGAAGAACAACAGGACAACAAAATCCCTGCTGGCTTATCCAACCCGCACAGGTTGACCCCGGACGAGTTGATGGATCTGGCAGATTTTAATATCCAATTGTGGATGGACTTGAAGGCCGGACTTCGCAAATACGGACAGGTTGATCCGAAGATTTTCGGCCAGGAATCCGCGAAGGCACCGACCGCCGGTACGGAAAAGCCGGAAGTAGGCCGCAGGTCTAAGAATGCGGAAAAACAAAGCCAATAGACAGTAAGGGCTTTCGGAGTTTTTAGGGCGAGCGGTGTTGTTGTCGGACAAAAAGTCCTCCAACAACGCTCGCTTTTTGCTCCCGTTGGTCGCAATCGAGTGGGAAGGTAGCCATTAGCTGACTACCTGTCCCCTCACACCACACGTGCGTACGGGCCCGTACACGGCGG
>NZ_JBTLQH010000086.1:0-10059 GCF_054461575.1 Flavitalea flava | reverse complement strand
CATGCTTACTGTTTTTCAGAAAGCAAAGCTACTTTCTCCTTCCTGAATAACATCGATGCTCCGGATCGTATGCTTACCTATCCGCAGAACTTCGCCTATGCTTATAAATGTTTCGAGCTGAATGACGGCACGTTGCTGATGTTTGGAGGACTGGATATTCCGGAAATGTATAATGGCCGCACCGAGCTGGCCATGTGGCGGCTCGACGCCAACGGCAACCTGCTCTGGGAGCAGACGGATAGCTGCTCGTTCTGGACACAGTATAGCGGCAGCCTTGACGTAATAGACCTTACACAGGATGCCGTGGGGAACATCTATCTCTCGGGCAACCAGCGGGCCTTCGACGCCATTAGCTACTATTGTCAAAGCAATAGATTCATATACCAGGAGGTATCCCCGTCGATGGGTCTATTTTAAAGGTAACACGAAAGAGAAAACAAGATTATACCGTATGGCCGTAGGGTTAAACCTCGAAGAACTATCTTTGAATTTTGAAATCTATGCAAGAATTGAAAATGAAGATGAATTTGTCCCTTTTCGTAAAAACATGGAAATCAACGCTTTTCTAATAAGAAGAAGAATCGTATTATAAGGAAATGGGCAAGCTTGCCCATTTCTTTGCAACCTTGTAAACTATTCGTAACTTGCATATATGAAAAAAGTGGAAAAGAATATAAGTTTCTGGGATCGAAAAATCAACTTGATTGTTGATGAAAAACTAAACAAGTTGAAGGGTAAAATTTTGGCTCCTAAAAAATTAGAAGAAGCTAATAATGATCTTAGCAAAATGAAGTGCTTGCCTAAATAGGAACTAATTTCCTCCTCTTATAAATTATTGTGGTGCCTGTGCACCACTTTTTTTTCCTCCTTATCTCCGGAAAAATAAAGAAAGTGAACTAGATACTCTGCAAAAACCGTAATAGAAAAAAATGAATTACGAGATTAGATTTTATCAAATTTATCAACATCCATATAAAACCCAAACGATAATTTATCTTCCTCAAATTGCCGGATTGTGGCCTGGGTATTATGTCCAAATTCAGCGTCATTAAAAGTGACTTCACTTACCCTGTTATCATCTTCTGATTTTTTATTTTTTTTTGAGGTCTTCCCGATTTTTCCATAAACGAAATAGTTGCCCATATATCCCAATTTGTCTGGCTTTGTATCTCCAACGCAACAAATACCGTCAGAGTTTATATTGGGTTGACGGCTTAAATCAACCCCCATTTCCTTTAAAACCTCAAAAAGTCTATTTGAATGATTAATTACTTCATTTTCAAAATATTTACAATTGTCGCACGAGCAATTTGTCGAAATTTTAGGCTGAGCGGCATAAAACTCCTTTGTCCGCTCTATTTGAATATGCAATCTACATTGCCCTATCTGGAAGTTGACCCATTTATCCGCATTTAGCCAAGGTTTTTCGAAAGGAATTCCTTTTCCCATTTTAAAATATATAAAAAAATCTGTGTTAATCAAATTAAAGATAATATAATTAACTAATAGTCAAATAGATAAAACTCTCCTTAATCCCTTCCCTATCCCTCCTTGTTATCCTTACCCATTACACTGAGATTTGGTTAAAACTTAATTGTTATGATCAGTATTTTTCTCCCCCAGGAAAAAACCTTATCAATTCGATGAAGAAGGGCCTGCCCTACCTCTGGCTGAAGAGGCGGGTATACTTCAAACGATCCGAAGTGATCGATTCCATGAAACATAATGTGCTGAATAGAAATTAACCCGGTTCGGCCGGAAAAGGAATTCCTATACTTACAAATGAGTATATCCGAATCGGTACCGTCGCATAGGAAAAATGCAAGGATGTCGGACAACGGCCTGGGCAAAAAATGCTTAGGGTGTTGTCCGATCTTTTTACTAACTTAATCTGATGGTCACAGGATTCGAACGTTTATTTCTTTGTTTAACAAAGAAATAGTCCCGGTCGCCCGCTCTGTACAATTTTCGAACTTATTTATCCCTGACTTCAGGCGTTTAGGTAGTCTAGTGGATTGAAAACAAGCATTTTCTATCACACTATGAAAATTCTAATTGTTGACTACCAACTTAAAACAATTTTTTAATGCGAAGTATACCTCAAAATTAAAAAGGTTGCTTCAGAGATCCATTTTACTCGGATTGTAACTCCCTCTCCAGATTATCTCTTAATGATATGAAGTAAACATCAAATAGAAGAATCCATTTAGGGAAATGCGCCTCCAGATTTATTTCAAACTCTGTTTCTGTTTCTTCGATAATTAGGCGCCCCCCGGAAAAATCAGCAAATTTGTTGCCATATTTTCTAGCTTGTGATCCTCCGGAAAACTCTACTATATTGTCAATTATAACTGCGTCCGCTGCTCCTTGTATTAGGATTTCTCGTTTGTACAAGTTTAATAGCCGACCAATGGTTGCTGTAGGAATCTGCGCTTTTATAAAATATGTAGAAGCTATAGTCATTTAAAAATTTTGAACACCTTTGAAAGTAATTTATTATGAAACGTTTCAAGATTCGAACTCACAAAAATATGAATATTAAGGAATTAAAAACTACGCAGTTGGCTATTAAAATTAAAACTCGCTCCATTGATGAAAGAGCCAATTCACTCCTGAAGAGAAAGCTGATTATTAGGTTTTTCTAGTGAAAAGAATTAATTAACTTAGCAATAGGTCAGTTATAAAGAAAAATACTACCCGTAAAAGGGCTAAAAAAGGCCAAGGAAGTTTTGACAAAAGCGGGTTTTCGTCCGGCGTGAATTTTTCTCTCTAGGAATCCCTGGGTGTTTTTCGGTATTGGGGTAATATTTGGTCCTCCCAAGTTCTATCCGCGAAACGATGTACTGGATTCCGGCGTAATCTCTATAGTATATAACCAGGGAGTAGATGATCTTAAAAAAACTCGGGATCAAAACTGACACTGCACAATACAAGGACTATCTCCGGGGCTTTAAGGGAGAAGTATTGACCTGTGGCCAACCGGAATCACGGGAACGGCTGTGGGTTTGGTACAAGCCAGCGGGGCGCATGATCACGTATTACCAGCCTTAATCAATTCCAGGAATAAAGCAAATACCATGAATAAAATAAACTTAGTTAGCACCTTCCTTATTCTAACACTGGCTGTTGCTGAACGCGGTTTTTGCCAAAGATCGCCAAAAGCAGAAGTCAAAGCGCTCCTTAGGACCATCGAAAAAACCCATCGGGATATCGATTGGACGGCATTCGATACGACCTCGAAGGTTAGGATCGACAGTATAAACTATGGCACAATACAAGGGGCGTGGAAGGCATATAACGGCATCTTCAAATTCAATGGGTCCTGCAATTCTATGGTCTTGATAACCCCATTGGAGATAGAATTTAAAGATGACGGGTTCAGGCCGGGTAAGCAGCCCGCTTTTACAAAATTTATGTTAACGAATAATCGCATTGACTCGAAAGAAGATGACTATCACGCCTGTATCAATAAGATCACGGACCATCTTTTGGTACTTACGTTGATCAATGGAGAGAATTTTACTCGTTACTATTACGAGAAATAAGAACAAAGCCTGCAAATTCATTTTGACGCTCGTATACTCTAAACAGCCGGTGAAAAGACGATGCGGGCTTCTGCCTCCGCGTATAAATGCAAGAGTCTCCGCAATGGGGAGGTTTTGCCTTTCTACTTGTCGACTTGGCAGGACAATTCTCGAACCGGTTTGTCCATGATTTTAGGCAATTAGCGGATATAGCAATTTGAAAACCAATATTTAAAGACGTGATTTTATCTTTTTGCATGAGATGCAAAAAGGTTAAAAAAATGCTAACTTGAGGTGCATCCTTGTACTACGGTTATGCCAAACTGTTGATTAAAAATTTATGGAAATCGATTTTATTACTGGGAAAGGCCATAATTTTCTGGCCGATTTTGCGAAAAAGCTCCAGGTTCCCCTAAATGGGGACAGGTTGATCCTGCCCGTCACAATGGGCGAAGGCAACGTCCGGAAGATCAGCATCGAAGCGGGCGTTCACCTGATCATTCACCGTTACCGGCTCAAGGAAGAGTTTGTCTTGCGACGACATGCACCGGAAAACCCCGAGGGTCTTGTTACGTTTATTTTCCACAACAATGAGGATAATTTCGGCATGACGACCGAGGGCCAGGACAACATTCATGTTTCCAAACATAACGAGTCCGCCATCCAGATCACCTCCTGCAATCTCAATTCGGTGACGCGTTTTCCCGCGAAAATGGATATCTATTTTACGGTTGTTGGGATTATGACGGACAAGCTTGTCACTATGCTGCCAATCCAGCATCCGAATGAACTTGTACAAACCATCACAAGCGGGAACACTTTTCTTTTTTATGAGCGCATGGACAGGGACACGCAGAAAGTGCTGAGGCAGATCACGGAATATACCGCGGGAGAAGACTTGGACCGACTATATTATATGTATAAGATACAGGAGCTGCTGTATATCCTATTCCGGAAATTGCTTAAACGGGATGCTGTCCCACAACAGGCCGTGAACAAATGGGATATAGAGAAATTGTTCGTGGTCCGGGCGGCGATCCTGGCCGATCTTAGCAAGCCGCCAGTGCTGGCGGAGCTTTCGGTGCTGGTCGGTATGGGGGAGACCAAGTTGAAGAAGCTCTTTAAACAGGTATTTGGAGACAGCATCTACGATCATTTTCAAAATGCTAGGATGGAAGAGGCCGCCTTTCTTTTGAAGAGTGCGGGCCGGTCGGTGTCCGAAGCTGGCTATGAACTGGGATTTTCCAATCTTAGCCATTTTAGCAGACTGTTCGAAAAACACTATGGTCTGACGCCAAAGAAATATTCCTCCGCCGGATAGGACTGATTTTCGGTCATTCATGACTATTTTATTCCTGCCCGGTAAAGTACCTTTGTGCCTTAATAAGACACAGCACTATGAACAAAATCTTATCTCCTTACACGAAGGATCGTATAACTCTTAAAAATCATCTGGTTATGGCGCCCATGACCAGGAGCAGGGCGGTCGATAATATCCCCAACGAACTAATGGTCGAATACTATTCCCAAAGGACAGGAGCAGGGTTGATCATCACCGAAGGCACGGCTCCTACGCCGGAAGCCCTTGGGTATCCCCGTATCCCGGGCATTTTCTCCCATGCCCAGGTAGAAGGATGGCAAAAAGTTACAGAAGCCGTGCATGCAGGTGGCAGCCGCATCTTTTTGCAGTTGATGCATACCGGGCGCATTGGTCATTATGACAATTTGCCCGACGGGGCTCGATTGGTGGGCGCCTCCGGGATAAAAGCCGCAGGCCAGATCTTCACCGATAGGTCGGGGATGCAAGAACATTCGAGCCCGACCGCTTTAACTGCCGACGGTATCGCGGCAGTTATCGAAGGCCATGTCCAGGCTGCCAGGAATTCCGTGGAGGCAGGCTTTGATGGTATCGAGCTGCATGGGGCAAATGGCTACCTGATCGAACAATTCTTGAATCCAAATGTGAACTCCAGGACGGATGAATACGGGGGGAGTATCAAGGCCAGGGCCAAACTGGCGGTTGATCTGGCAAAGCATATTGCCGATGCCATCGGCAAAGAAAAAGTAGGTATCCGCGTTTCTCCCTTCAACCAGCTTGGTGATCTTCAGCCTTACCCGGAACAGGAAGTCCACGACACCTACTGCTATCTCACCGGCGAAATGGAGAAGATCGGTATTGCTTATATCCACGTGGCCGCCAACGCCATGATCCCTCAAAGAACCTTTGACACGATCCGCGCCTCTTTTTCCGGCACGATCATTTTATGCAACGGCCTGACACCTGCGACTGCTGAGGCTGCCTTGAACGCCGGTTTCGCCGACCTGGTGGCTTTTGGACGGTCTTTTCTCGCTAACCCTGACCTCGACAAGCGTATTGCGCTACATGCACACCTTAACCAGCCTGATCTAACTACCTTGTATACTCCCGGGGCAAAAGGTTATACCGATTATCCAACCCTGCACCCCGCTACCATTGTGGCAAAAGATGAAGGTGTCAGCCTGTCGATGGTAGGAGACACGTACCGTCTGCTTATAAGGGGCAACCAAACAAAGGGTGAATTTGCCATAATAGACATGCTGGTCCCGCCGGGAGGAGGCCCAGGCCCGCACATCCATCCCAACATTCATGAGACTTTTTATGTGCAGGAGGGAGACATCGAATTCAAGACGGAATTAGGTATCCATGTCGCCAAGGCCGGCAGCACGGTATTTATTCCCAAAGGGGGTGGGCCTCATGCTTTTAAGAACAAGACGGACAAGATGGCCCACCTGCTGTGCGTAGTCTCCCCTGCGGGACTCGACGATTTCTTCCTGGAGGTAGGGAAGCCTGTTGCTCCAGGCACCTTCCTTCCTCCGCCGGCATTGGACATGGAAGAGGTTAAGAGACTCCAGGCAATCGCCGCGAAATACGGCATGCAGGTATTTCCGCCGGACTTCCTCGAAAAATAATTCCTATCGCTTAAAAATATTATTTAACATGAAAGCCATTGCTCTAAAAGAATACGGTACCAGTAAAAACCTGGTTTCTATCGATCTCGACATTCCCTCGGTAAAAGAACACGAAGTACTGATCCGGCTTCATGCGGCAGCCGTTAACCTTATCGACTTGAAAAAGGCGGCCGGTGCCTTTAAGGACTTTATGCCACTGCAATTCCCATGGATCCCCGGAGTTGATTTTTCCGGAGTCATTGAGTCGGTCGGAGCCGCCGTAACCGGTTACAAAGTGGGAGACGAAGTATACGGAGAAAAGATGGAAGGGGGAACGTATGCGGACTATCTTACCGTCGACGCGAAATTCATCGCCAGGAAACCTCAAACGTTGAACTTTATCCAGGCTGCTTCCGTGCCCGTTGCAGCCGAGACCGCCTGGCAGGCCGTTCGGTATGCGGAAATTACGAACGGTCAGACTATTCTCATTCATGGAGGTGCAGGCGCCGTGGGCGCCTACGCGGTGCAGATCGCTCATAGGACCGGGGCAAGGGTCCTCACTACGGCTTCAGTCGCAGACAAAGAGTTGTTGCTATCTCTGGGCGCCGATGAAGTCATTGATTACAAGGCCGCACCTTTTGAAAATAGTGTAGGGCGAGTAGATGTTGTCATCGACACCGCAGGCGGTGAAATGTTACAGCGCTCATACGTGGTCATAAAGGAAGGCGGACGCCTTGTTTCGCTAACACAGCCTATATCCGGGACATTGGCCACCCAATATAAAATACAGGCGGTATTCTCCCAATTGCAACCCACCCACCAGGAACTGGAAGACATAGCCCAACTAATCGACGGGGGAAAACTAAAGATCGGGCTGGGGAATGTCTACCCGCTACAACAAGCAGCCGCAGCCTGGGAAGAGTTGTCCGGGACTTCGACCACCCCAAGGAAAAAGGGAAGGGTCGTTCTACAGATCAAATAATTCCAGCACCTTCAAAAAAATTACGATGTCAGCGATACTTTCTCACGAAGTGCAACAAAATATTGCTTTCGCGGAACAGTTGGGCTTACCAACCATCAATCAACGTCCCGCAGCCGAATCGCGGGAAAAATTGAAGCATCTTCCTCCTTATCCCGACCCTACACCCGTGGGGGAGATCATCAATACGTCGATCCCGGCGCAGGAAATTCCCATTAGGATATATATTCCGGTAGGGGAAGGACCATTCCCAATTATTGCTTACTACCACGGAGGTGGGTTCACAATCATGAGCATCGATTCTGTCGATGAAATTTGCAGGGAGCTTTGCGCAAGATCCGGGGCTGTTGTCATGTCGGTCGAATATCGGTTGGCCCCGGAGTATCCTTACCCCGCCGGCCCGGAGGACTGCATCACCGCGACAAAGTGGATGATAGCAAATGCCGGCAAATACAAAGGCGTCGGAAGCCGGATAGCCGTGGCAGGCGATAGCGCCGGCGGCTACATGGCCGCTTTTACGGCCCAGCATTTGACGAACGAAGGTGTACTGCTGGCTGCTCAGTTCTTGGCTTATCCTGTGACGGACCATTATTCTGGTCATCATGCATCTTGGGAAGAAAACAAGGAAGGGTTTGGCCTTACCGCAGAAGTAATGAAATGGTTTTGGGATAATTATGTTAATGATCCATCCCTATTCGATGAAGCATCTCCTTTGCGGGCAAAAAATTTTTCAGAACTCCCACCGGCCTTGATTATGACTTGTAACTATGATCCCCTTCGGGATGAGGGATATTCCTATGCAGAAAAGCTCAAAGATGCCGATGTCCCAGTGCTGTATAAAAATTATGAGAATGTGCATGGATTCTTAGGGGTAGGTGAAATGGGGCAGGATGCAATGAATCTGGCTTGTGCCTTCTTGAGAGAAAAGTTAGAAAAATAAAGAATGTGATTAAAAAGATTCCATTCGAGTGCGATAGCTCCGCTCCAAAAGCGAAACCTCCTCAATAGCGGAAGTTACGCGGATCTTGTTTGTCGACCTGCCTGTACAATTCTCGAACCTTTTTATAAGTGATTTGAGGCGCTTAGCTTACCTTACCATTTGAGAATGAATATATCCAAGTATTTTCTATTTTTAAAGGAAATGGGGTAGCCAATTTAGACATTATACTAATATGAAAAAATGATCTTTCTGCAGGCGGCAATATCAATTCATAATTTCCGATTGGCGATCTCAGTCATTGCCTCTTTGGGTGGATTGTTATCCAGCTCAACAATCTCAAACTTGCTTTTTAGTAGTACCTGTTCTCTAGTGATGGCCAGATATTCAAGAACTACCGATTTATCAATTTTGATTTTGCCGGACCCAGCCCAATGCCTATCGGATCCGTCCTTTTTAATTCCTGAAATCCAGTATATATCCCGACTCTCTACCTCATGATGGTTTCCGCCAATACGACCACCTTGAAATGCCTTCCCATTGAAGTATATTGTCTTTCCAGTCTTTGAGAAGAACGCTTTCCCTATCCAGGCCGGTCCATCATCATTGAACCCGGTTTTAAGCTCAACATACATTAATCTAGGCTTCATAAATTTAGAATTGATCAACCAAATTTATCACAAAGGAACCACGTATTTTGCAAAAAAACCGCTACCAGAGCGGGTTTCAGAAATTAGTCGGGAAAGATGGACAATTGTTGAACTTTCCTTTTTGATGAATTATTGAAATTCAGAAGTTTACATATATTATAATTTGCAGCAGCATTAGTCAGGCAACAAACCTAGCTTGAACAATAAAATGCGCTGGTCAACGCTTTACTTTCTTACTGGTACTACGCGTTTTTTTAGACCTTGGGGCCCTGGTAATTTTGCCAGTGGCTTTATAGTCTGCAATGATCTTGCTCATGATCTTCTGATCCTCGTCTGTTAAGACATGGGGTTCAACAACAAAGTCTATACCTTTTGGTTCTTTAATGTATCCCATATTATTTTGTTTTAAAATATCGATATATTAATTTCTTTGCTGCATTTTCGTAAATCCCCATCCGGCGGCATCCTACATGTACAGCTTCAAGCGTCTTTTCATAGTGATTGATCAGTTTGGTCTTGGAGAAGAAAGATATGAAACCATCATATCCCTTATCCATTGATTCCTTGCATGCAAAAGCGACTAAGTTGCCCGAAACGCCTTCATACAGGTTCGGTTTGCCGAAGTTAAAGGGAGCGCTTTCGATGAGGTGGAGGAAAATGTGGTCTTTTCAATCGGTGATACTTACCAAGCCCTACGCAATATGCGGATCCCTTTAATTGTTAGTTTAAACACTTCTCTATCATCCATCGCAGCCTACGACTTCCAGTTAAAACTCCAACCACTTTTCTTGGTGATGTTCTTTAGATCAGCCTTTGTCACCGGCAAAACTTCCGTAGAGAAGTTATCGCCGGAAATAGTGTTAGTTATACTGTTGGTAAGCCTATCTATCTCAATATCAATATGATACATTGTTTCTTTCACGACAACTAATTTACTAAATTTTTCGATCGGTATGAAAAATCTTCCTAGTGTCTAGTCAATATAATATTGTCGGATAAAGTTTTTTTAGTTTTATCCGGGCCTCCTTGGTGGTAAACTGC
>NZ_JBTLQH010000085.1:0-10117 GCF_054461575.1 Flavitalea flava | reverse complement strand
CTATACATCTTGCCGGCTATTGCATCGTAAATCTGTTGGAAGGATTGATTGTCCCCACCGGATGCCTTCTTTGTCAAGACTTCAAAAACAGGGGATGCGTTGCGCGTCGATTCCATTGGACAAATATCTATTTAATTTTTATATAAATAGCAGGGTCAGGTGCAGGGGCACTTGTGTTTTTATATGATTAATGGATTGAAAATAAGTGGATTAAGAGATAAAAATGCCCTTTTAGCAGGATAGAAAATATTTTTTTCAAAAAAAAGATAGTGGATGCGAAACGTTTATTGATTTCTGCCGGTCTATAGAATAAGCGTTTTTCTAAAAACCGGAAAATCGCTTTTTGGAAACCACTTAATGGTTTGTTGTGCTTACCTCTTACATCTTTATATCCTGTTGATTGCCTTTTGCTGATGCTTGCCTGCATGAACACCTGCAATTCATAGCCCTTATAGGTAATCTTATGAACAGGGAAAGTGTTGATTGACACTTTTAAGGTAATTTATTTCACCCTTAAATCAAAAAAATTGGAAAGATTTATGAAAAGGATTTTCTCGTTAGTAATGGCAGTGATGGTTTTCGTATTAATGACTGTTGGAGCGCATGCACAAAAACCGGCAATAATTGGATTTAGCGCAAATCTTGTAGATTTTTCGGCTTCGGTTCCCAAAATAGGAAAAGTAGATCCTGGCTTTTCCATCATGTATTGGAAAGGGATTACCAAAAAGATCGATTACACTATCCGTTATAATGGTCTTTTTTCAGAATATAATAAGACCGGAGCTTCTACACAATATATTAATGAATTCGAAGGTGCTTTCCACGCACGCCCTATTAATGATGACCATTTACTGGCCCCCTTTATTACTGCCGGTGTGGGAGTAGGCAACTACGGGAACCGATGGGGAATGTATTCTCCGCTCGGGGCGGGGCTTCAGTTGAATATGATGGGGGAAGGCTATATCTTTTTGCAGGCTAATTACCGGCTCAGCTGGTCTTGCCCCAATGTAGACAATAATATGTTCTATTCTTTAGGATTCACCCAAACGATAGGATCCCCGAAGACAAAGGAACCGGTGGTTATGGCCATTCCGCCCGTACCCGTAGTGGAAGTCAAAGACAGGGATAAAGATGGCATGGCCGATAGCCTGGATGAGTGTCCTGATGTTGCCGGTCTTCCTCAATTCAAAGGTTGCCCGGACACAGATGGAGATGGTATTCCGGACAAGGATGACAAGTGCCCGAATGTAGCCGGAAATGCTAAATATCAGGGATGTCCGGTACCAGATACGGATGGTGATGGCATTAATGATGAAGAGGATAAATGTCCGACAGTGGCCGGTGTAGTCAAATATAATGGTTGCCCTATTCCCGACAGGGATGCCGATGGTGTGAATGATGAGCAGGACAAATGCCCGGATATCGCCGGACCTGTTTCCAATCAGGGCTGTCCGGTTGTAAAAGAAGAAATAATAAAACGGGCCGAATATGCAGCACAACATCTCTATTTTACGACCGGTAGTTATAAGTTATTAAGCAAATCCTTCAAGGGATTAAATGAAGTAGCTTCCCTGATGAAGAGTGATCTTAATTTGAAACTCTCCATCGATGGGTATACGGACAATACCGGTAAAGCGGAAAAGAACCTGGCCTTAAGCCAGAGCAGGGCTGATGCCGTACGGAAATACCTGGCGGGAAAAGGGGTCGATCAGGGCCGGATCACCGTCACAGGACATGGACAACTTGAACCGGTGGCCAGCAACAAAACTGCGGCAGGACGGGCAAAAAACAGAAGAGTGGAATTCAGGTTGAATTATTGATCAACATTTGTATAAATAGCAGGTAGTTCATTTAGCAGGTAGTTCATTTGGAGAAAACGTTTGCCTTGATTGAATACGGCCGGCATTAATAGTAAAATGTTCATCGGGGCAAGAGTGGAAAATTGGTTCCCGGGGGTGGTGGGGAAGAGGATGCCCCCCACTTTCCGGGATATCAGTAACTAAAATTAATTTATGTACCAGTTACTAAACAATAACGATTCCAGTTTGCTGACCTACCAACAATCCGTATTATTTCGAGGGATATTAAATAATAACCATATGGAAGCTGATGAGTGGGTAGAAGAAAAAGCGTTATTAAAAAAATTAGAGAATAAGGATATTAAGGCATTTAAACATTTCTATAAAAAATATTCCGGCGATCTGCTGATTCTTGGTTATTGTTTGCTGGAAAATAGTACTCTTGCTATCCAATTGGTAGATAGTTTATTCGAACGTTTATGGATAGAAGAACGTTTTGGAGAAATTGATCCGCCTATCCATAAATTTTTATATAAGGAATTCAAAAAAGGGCTTTAAAAAAGCGTTCGAAATTAGTTAACCCCTAAATCATTAATTATGCGTAAAAAATTACTTTTTCTTTCCCTCATTATTATTGGTAAGACCGAACTTTGGTCACAGGCTGTGGAAAGCCGGTTGGATTACCAGAAAACCCTGCAATCAGTGGCTACCATTGATCTGCCCTGTCCGCAGGACGTGTCGGGAGAGGCTGTTAAAGGGTATATGGCCAAAAAGGGATATAAAGGCTCCTCCTTTAAAGATTTTACCGTATACAGGGCCGTTAAGCTGGATAGCAGCGATGCGGATCTAAGCGATCTTTATTTTAAGATCGACCACAAAAGCAGGAAAGAAAAAGATCTGACAGTCATAACCCTGTTGCCTGCCAAAAAAAATGAGAATATTTTATCCCGTTCTCTTACCGATAGTTCAAAAATGGATGGCGCCAACCGGATAGAAGGGGCCAAACGGTTTCTCAATGAACTGGCTCCTTATGTAGAGGCGTATCATGTAAATACCCAGGCTAAGGAGCAGGATGAGGTGCTGAAAAAGGCGAATAAGAAGATGAATGGATTGATGAGCGACCAGGCCGATCTGGAAAAAAGGATGAGGAATTTACAAACAGATCTTGACCTGAATAAAAAAGAGCAGGCAAAAGAAGCACAGGAATTACAGGCCAATATATTTAAGGACGACGACGCCAAGAAAAAGGCAATAAAAAAAATGAACCGGTCGATGGACGATCAGGGCAGCCTGGAAAAAAAGATCAGAAAGACCCAGGCAGATCTCGATCAGAATAAAACAGACCAATCCAACCAGCAACAGGAATTAACGAATCAGAAACAAATACTCGATGCCATAAAGGCAAAACAAAAAAGCTGAATATGCGCTCTATTCCACTTTCAGACTCTTCGCCGGGTTAGCCAATGCGGCTTTAATGGATTGAAAACTTACGGTCAGCAAGGTAATGGTGATGGTACCAAGCCCTGCTGATACAAAGATCCACCCGGATATAACCAACCGGTAGGTATAATTTTCCAGCCAGGTATGCATAAAATAATAGGCGGCAGGCATGGCAATAAGCAGGGAGATGATGATCAGAGACACAAAGTCTTTGGATAATAAACTCCATAAACTAAAGACCGAAGCGCCCAGAATTTTCCGTACACCGATTTCTTTAATCCGTTGTTCCGCTATAAAAGAGGCCAGTCCGAAGAGGCCCAGGCAGCTAATGAAGATAGCAAGCGAGGCAAAGAAACCGGCGAGTTTGCCTACACGCTGTTCGGCGGCGAACTTTTTCGCGAATTGCTGGTCGGCGAATTTATAACGAAAAGGTTCGGTGGGTGCATATTGCCGCCATATGGCTTCCACCTTTTTTAAGGCATCTCCCGTCCCTGCCGACGGATTTAGTTTTATGTTAAGGAGATACCCGGGACCCGGGCTTAAAAAGAAAAAGGTTTGTTTCACCGGTTCGAAAGGCGATTCCATCACCATGTCCTTTATCACCCCGACCACCGTTAAATTCCTGTTCCACCATCTCACTGTCTCTCCGATGGGTTTTTTAAGACCCATGTATTTCACGGCAGTCTCATTCAGGATCATAGCGTTGCTGTCTGTTCCGAAGGATTTGGAGAAATCCCTTCCCTGCACGAATTGCCAACCTATCGTCCTTCCATATTCAGGGGAAACACCAATATTGCCGAATTCGTCGGCCATATTCGGATCTTTCTCTTTCCATTCCAACCCCCCCACACCGCTCCAAAGCGCTGTTGTCGGGCTTTCCGATTCAGCGATCTCCAATACGGCCCCTGTCTTCAGCAAATCGTTTCGCAAGGCATTAAAATGTTCATGGATATCGGGTGAAGACATATTCACGGTGATCAGGCCATCCCGGTCATATCCGATGGGACGGCTTTGTGCAAATTGGATCTGACGGAAAACGACCATCGTGCCGATGATCAGGATAACGGAAACAGTAAATTGTACGACCATTAAAACTTTACGGGGGACGGACGAAAAGCGCCCTACCCGGAAAGTACCTTTCAGGACTTTGATAGGCTGAAAGGAGGAGAGATAAAGCGCGGGATAACTACCGGCAATTAAACCCGTGATCAGGATAAAACTACCACTTAACAGCCAGAACCAGGGATTGGCCCAGGTAATGAAGATCTTTTTATCGGCCACTTCATTAAAAAACGGGAGCATTATCCAGACCAGTACCAACGAAAAAACGAAGGAAAGGAAGACTACCAACAAAGACTCGCTGTAAAATTGCCCGATCAATTGGCCCCTCAGAGAGCCGATAGCTTTGCGGATCCCCACTTCCTTGGCTCTTTTTCCCGATCTGGCCGTACTGAGGTTCATAAAATTGATACAGGCAAGCAGCAGGACAAAGATGCCGATGATCCCGAATAACCGTACATACTGGATCCTTCCACCCGTATTTATCCCATTCTTAAATTCCGAGAACAAATGCCATTTGCTCATTGGATGAAGAAAAAGCACCGGTTTGAATTTGGCGTCATTTTTATCCATTTTATTGAGCTTGACATCTTTGATCTGCGTAGAAACAGAGGTGATATCCACTTTATCCGCCAACTGGACATAAACCTGCCAGCTACTCCTGCCCCAATCATTTTCGGCCTCCCTTACCCGCGCTTCGGAAGAATGGAAAAGGTTCCAGGGCGCAATAAAGGAAACGGCCTGGAAGCTATTGTTGTAAGGAAGATCCTCATAGACCCCAGTGATCGTAACATTCATTTTATTATCGATCTTTAACGATTTGCCTAAAGGGTCATCATGTCCAAAAATTGCGGTGGATACTGTTTGAGAAAGAAGGATCGAAGCTGGATCTTTTAACCCGGCCCTGCTCCCTTTGAGCATTTTCAAGGTGAGCATTTCGGGGGCATCTTCCTCCATAAAGGCACCGGTCTTTACAAATTTCTCTTCGCCGGGTTTCTCACCGCCAAGGGTCAGCACATGGTTGCGGACTCCGGAGGAAAGCACAACATATTTGAAATTACTCCCATAAACACTGCGGAGCTCCCTGGCCATCGGAAGGGGCATCTCCTCTATCGTTTGGGTTGTGCCATTTGCGGTTTCGCTTTGCATGACCTGAGCAATCCGGTCATAATGCTGAAAGGTTTTGTCAAAAGAGAATTCATCCCAGATCCAAAGCCCAATGAGCAGGGCAACGGCCATGCCCACCGACAAACCGGCAATATTTATTAACGAATGAGCTTTGTTCTTAAATATGCCGCGAAGGGCAACCTTGAAATGATTCTTTAGCATAGCCATATTTTATTTCTTTTACGGACCATCTGCTGTTGTCCCAATAAAATGCCGGAAATACATGTTTCTGTTAATCAGTGTTTTGTGATGTTGGTCGCCCGTAAAATGTTCGTTTACGATACACCCCACCGTACACTTTCGTATAATGTTAAACTTAACTGTTATTTTACGGATATTGAAAACCGCAAACTAATTTCGTACCCCAACCTGTAAACCATTATGCTGGAACAACCCTTATTGAAGCCGGAACAACCCTTGAAGAAACTGGACCATCCCTTATTGACCGATCTTTTGCAAAAAGCCTATTCCGCAGAAAAAGCCGCTGCATTCGCCTATCAGGGACATGCAGCTTCGGTTAAAGATCAGGAAGAGAAAAAGGCGATAAGGCAGATCGAAATAGACGAATGGAACCACCGAAAGGAAGTATTGCAACTCATGCAGGTATACGGAGTGCCGGTTTCCAGGTATTATGAACGCCGGTTCCATTTCGTTGGAAAGGTGATCTCTTCCAGTTGTTATGTCATTGGCTGGTTCATGCCGTTTTATTTTGCCGGGAGACTGGAGAGCGGAAATGTCTGTGAATACTTTCGTATGAGGCAATTTTTTAATTCCATTGGAATAAAGGAGCATGACAGATTATTATATGATATGGGGATGAAGGAAAAGGAGCATGAGATCTATTTTTTAAGTAAAATAAAGAATACCAGGTTGCTGCCCTTTTTTGAAAGATTTTTTTCCTGGGGCAAGGATCAGAGTTATAACAATATAGACCTGGATAAAAAATATCCCCTTGACGAATCTTACGAATACTGTAAAAAATAAGGAATGAACAATATCCGGGACTTACATTTCAAAAAGGAAATCCTCCCCCTGTTTGATTTTGTCAGCCAGGAATATTCAAGGGATGTACTGATCCGGTTGCTGACCGATGTTCCCGGTGCCCTGGAAGAAGTAGTAACCCGGCAAAATATCCTGAAAGGATTAATTAACCATAAACATCTCTTTTCAGCAGCTCCTTACGTAAAGTCCGAATTTCATGAAACCTATACTTACCTGGAAGAGATAAGGGAAAGGGGACTCGGTTTGGAGGACAGTACCCTGATCGTTCACTATCTTTTTGCCAGGGTGAAAAGAGAACGGGAGAAAGGGCGTCTTAGCCAGTTGTTTATCTTTTTGCATAAGATCAATCAGGCCTATTATGCTTCTATAAAAACAGATGTATTTCCCCCGGAGTTCGAAGCTGTCCTTAGCCGTAGTATTCGGACCCTTTCAGAGATGGATATCGAAAAACAACAATCGATCGTCCGGGGAAGAGGATTTACAACACAGGAGACGGTCAGGTTGGTCCGCAAGCTGGGTGAAAAGATCAGAAACGGAGAAATGGATGTTTTCTGGAAAGACTTTTTTTTGTTTGAAGCCTATCTTTCCATAGCTAAAGGGATTAAAAAACTGCAATTCTCTTTTCCGGAGTTTACTGATCATAAATTTGCCATTTCAGATCTTTATCACCCCCTGTTAAAGAATCCTGTAAAAAACAGTCTGACCATCAAGGATACGGTTACGCTGATAACCGGGCCCAATATGTCCGGTAAATCAACCCTGCTAAAAGCCCTCGGATTATGTGTATACCTGGCTCATCTCGGTTTGGCGGTGCCGGCAGAAAAATGCGAGATGCTTTTTTTTGACGTGATTTCCATATCGATCAACCTGAACGATGATATACTGAGCGGGTATAGCCATTTTATGATGGAAATCAAAAACCTGAAATCCGTTGTTGTGGAAGCAAACGATTCAAAAAAGTGTTTTGCCATATTTGATGAATTATTCAGAGGGACCAATGTCGAGGACGCGCTTGTCATTTCCGGCAGGACGATCGAAGGATTGGCCCGTTTTGAAAAATCCGTTTTTTTTATCTCCACCCATTTACATCAACTTAGAGAGACACTTACTTTGTCTGACAGGGCGATGACCAATAAGATAAGCACCCATTTTATTGAATGCAAGCTGGTCGATGAAAAACCGGTATTTACCTATAAGCTTTTGGAAGGCTGGTCCGATCTGAAGATCGGGCAACTGCTTTTTGAACAGGAGGGATTAAATACATTGCTGGCAATTTCTTAAATTAGCTATTATGCGCCTTCTCGTTTTTATTTACTTACTTATGCTATCCTCGTTTCAAGGTGCTGCACAAATATTTAAAGCCAATATCAGGGATCTTGCTTTTATGGCTGGGACATGGGAGCAAAAACATGAATGAGGTGATATGGAAGAATTTTGGGGGCCGCCTATAGGTAATAATATGATCTGCAGTTATCGCTGTGTGAAAGATGGGAAAGTGGTCTTTTATGAATTTGTAGTGATCGAACAGAAGGATACTCTATCCGAAAGTGTTCCGGTCATGATCCTCCGGCATTTTAAGCCAGGAAGTATAAGTTGGGAGGATAAGGACAAACCCAACTTATTTATTTACAAGTAATTATAAATTAGCGTAATAAATATGTTTTTATTTTTGCAAAAGTGACCGATCGGTCACTTATCTTTGTGTTGTGATGGATAACAAAATGACAAAAGCAGAAAGAACCAGGCAGTTTATAATCGAGAAATCGGCCCCTATTTTTAATACAAAGGGTGTCGCCGGAACGGCTATGAGTGATATAATGGAAGCAACTAAATTAGCCAAAGGCAGCCTGTATGTTCATTTTGAGAGTAAGGATGAATTAGCCTATTGTGCGGTAGATTATAACCTGGATTGTTTGGGGAAAAAACTGATGAATGTCCTTAGCCACCATACAACCGCCAAGGGAAAGTTATATGGTATGCTGGATTTCCTGAGTAACCCCGAAAACCCTCCTGTGGTAGGCGGCTGCCCCATGCTCAATTTTGGAATGGAGGCAGACGATACCAACCCCGTTATTCTCCAAAAAGTAAACCGTACCATCCAAGCTCATATTCAGCAACTCGAAAGCATTGCCAAAAGAGGTATTGAAACCGGAGAATTCAGGGGAAATTTTAACCCTGTCGAGTTTGCAACCAGGACCTTTGCCCTCCTGGAAGGTGGCATCCTTATAACCAGGGTTTCCGGCAATCGCACCAAAATGAATTTGATTATACGTACTATAAAAAAAGAAATAGAGGCGTTGGAAGCGTAATTTTTTTATCTAAAAAAATGACCGATCGGTCATAAATGAATAAATTATAAATTTTAAAAATAAAATCATGAAAAAGCAAAAGGTTTGGTTCATTACCGGGGCGTCAAGGGGTTTCGGTTTGGATATAACAAAATCGGCTCTTGAATCAGGAGATAAGGTAGTGGCCACCGTTCGCAGCAGACCGGAAAGATTGACTGCTACTCTGGGAGGTAATGCCGATCTGCTGGTTGTCGTTCTCGATGTAACCAATAAGAACCAGGTAAAAGAGGGTGTTCAAAAAGCCATCGAAAAATTCGGCCGCGTCGACGTATTGGTAAATAATGCTGGATACGGATTACTGGCTGCAACAGAGGAAGCATCCGATGAGGAGATCAGAAAACAATACGAAACCAATGTTTTTGGTTTATTGAATGTAACCAGGGAGATTTTGCCGTTTATGCGTGAAAATAAAACAGGACATGTGATCAATGTGTCTTCGTTGTTTGGTTATGGTGCTTCGGTTCCCGGATTTGGGTTGTATGGTTCAACAAAATATGCCGTAGAAGGGATCACGGAGGGCTTGGCTGTAGAATTGGCGCCATTTGGAATCAAGGTTACTGCCGTTGCCCCAGGTCTCTTCAGCACAGATTTTTTAGCCGGCGATTCATATGTTCCCTCAAAAAATGTTTTGGAAGCCTATAAAGCTTCGGTAGGGCAGATGAGGACAGCTGCCGGTCAGCTCCATGGCAATCAACCCGGCGATCCGGCAAAACTGGCAAACGTGATCATTAAACTGGCTGCCAGTGAAAATCCTCCTCTCCATTTACCTATTGGAAAGGACTCTGTCAATGCCTTTAGAAAAAATTCAGCGAAAATTGAAAAAGAAGTGGCCGAATGGGAGACAATATCCGGCAGTACGGATCATATCCAGACTGCTGTCGTTTAAACGGGGTCTTTACAATTATTTTAAAAACATCTCAATTAAACAAAAACATCTCAATTAAACAAAAACATCTCAAATAAACAAACAAAATGAAAACAACGAATAATACCGTATTGATAAGCGGCGGAACGGCCGGGATCGGTCTGGAAATAGCCAAATTATTGTCGGCTGGTGGAAATAAAGTTATTATTACCGGAAGGGATAAACAAAGACTCGATAAGGCATTGGGCCAATTAAAAAATGCAACGGGTATTCTCAGCGATGTAAGTAAAAAAGAAGATACGGAAGTATTGGTCGCAACACTGAAGAAAGATTTTCCGGAACTCAATATGGTGATCAACAATGCAGGCCGGGCTCTCTTGTATGATATTTCGCAAAGTGAAGGCGCTTTTGAAAAAGCGGAAGACGAGATGCTGACC
>NZ_JBTLQH010000084.1:0-10261 GCF_054461575.1 Flavitalea flava | reverse complement strand
GCCGCCATATCCTGTACCACCTCTTTTTCCACCACCACGATCGTGCCTCCGCTTACCAGCGGAAACAATAACTGGAACAACGAAATGTCAAAAGCGCTCGAGGCCAGCAACGGCATCACCGCACCCTCCCACACATCCGGGGCACCCATAGCGCTCTGCCCCATATAACGGCCATAGAGCTGTCCAAAAAAATGATCCAGGTTCCCATGCGTAACTACCACCCCCTTCGGTTGGCCCGTTGATCCCGAGGTATAGATTATATAGGCCGCCTGCTCCCTGCCGATCTCCTCCTCCTTGCCCGATGGGACGAGGTCTTCCAATAAGCCAGCCAGCAGGTCTGCCTGCAGCACCCGGTATCCAAGACCCTCCACCATTCCGCTATAAACCCCCTCCGTGATCACCAGCGAGGGCTCGCTTTGCTCCAGTATATAACGGATCCGCTCCGCCGGATAAGCAGGATCCACCGGTACATACACCAGCCCTGTCCGCAACAACGCCAGCAGTGTGATCACCGTCCATTCCGAACGATCCAACAGCACAACCACCCGCTCGCCGGCAACCACCTGAAGATGATCCTGTATATAAAACGATAACTTAGCCGTTAACTGACCAAGCTCCCCGTAACTTATTTCCTTCCCTTTACACCGGATAGCCCTTTGCCCCTTACGTACCTCATATTGATCCCCTAACCGGGCCTGCCACGAATTTCCGGCTTCCCCAATAACCGAAGGGGTATTCCCTCCAAAAGACAGTATCGACTCACGCTCCGGAGTCGTCAGCATGTCAATATCCTGCAGTGTGCAGGTAACAACGTTCTCATTTGTAAATTGTAGCAGAACGCGTTCGAAATGGCCGCTTATTTGTCTGACAATGGCCTCGGTAAGCAGATCCGCATTGTAGCTGAACCGGACAATCATCTCTTCCCCTGCCTCTATACCAATAGTTAAAGGATAATTGCTTTGTTCATGCATCCGGATATCGGCAATTTCCAGCGTGCGGCGAAGAGCACCGGTTATTTTACTGATCGGATAATTCTCGAACACCAGCAGCGAATCGAAAAGATCGCCAGGCAAGCCTGCCCATCGTTGAATAGAAGAGAGAGGCGTATATTGATATTGCCTGCATCGGGCTTGTTCTATTTGCAAATGCTGCAACCAATCAATAATCTTCCTTTCCTTATCCAGCCTGTTGTGAAAGGGAAGCGTATTAATATACATTCCTACCCGCTTTTCCACGCTGGCCAATTCTTCAGGCCGCCCGGATACCGTAACGCCAAAAACAACATTGGCATTCCCGGTATACTGATGCAGAAGACAGGTCCAGACGCCTTGCATTATGGTATTTAGCGTCAACCGTTGATCCTGGGCCATCTTCACCATCCTGCCTGTCGTATCTGGATCCAACCGAAGGACCACTTCCCTGTATTCACCCCCGCCTTTGTTCAGAGCAGGTGTTGATGAAACAAAAGGAAGGAGCGTATTTTCGGTTACACCTGACAGGTAATTTTTCCAATATTCCTCTTCTTTACCATTTCCTTTTCCTTCGATATAACGGATATAATCCTCATACCTGTCCTCCGGTGCTTCGGGTATCACCTCTCCATTTACCAAACGATCATAACTACCCAGCAATTCCTCCATGAGGACCTGTACCGACCATCCATCCAGCAATAAATGATGGTGAGTCCACAACATCCTGTATCGGTCTTCTCCCAATCCCAAAAGTCCGATACGCATGAGAGGGGCCTTCCTGAAATCAAACCCTTTCCGCCGGTCTGCGATTTCATAGTCCAGTATCCTTTCTTCCAACGCTACGGAATTCAGGTGGCTGTAATCCTGTTCATCGATCGGTATCGTCGCTTTCCTGTAAACACATTGAACAGGCATTTGAAAGGCATCATAATAAAATCCGCTCCGCAAAATACTATGCTGTTTCAGCAAATGATCCCAGCTTTTTCTGAACGCCTCTATATCAAGGTGAATAAGCGTACAGCTAAACTGTTCCACATATATACCAGAATGCTCATTAAACAATCCATGGAACAACATTCCCTGCTGCAACCCGCTTAAGGGGTAAATAGCAGATATATTTTTAGCCCGCTTACTCCCTGAATGTCCATTTGAAGGCGAAAGATGCGCCAGTATCCCGGTTTTATTTTCCTTAATAAAACGGATGATTTCCTGGTTGTTCTTTATAGATAATATTTTTTCCGGGGATAATCTTTTCTTATCGCCTTTCAGGACGACCTTATCCTTTTCTATAACCAATGAAAAGCCCAGGCTTTTAAGTTTCTCCAGGAATGCTGTAATTTCCATCACCTTCGATTTTAGAACTCTATGATATTGCTCAATTCAGAATCGTCTCCGCTTAGAAAGCTGTCCATCTCTTCGTGACTGACATTGGCGAGCCCTCCAAATTCGGAAGTCGTATATTCTACATCCCCGTTCCTCTGACCGATACAATGGTCGATCAGTTTCTCCAACTCTGCCTGGTACCGGTCTGCCAGACGCCGGATGGTTTCTTCCCTGAAATGGAGACTGCTATATCCCCAATGCAGAATCAGCTCTCCTCTAATTACCATGCAGTTAATGGTAAGTTTCTCCGGAACGAGCCTGTCTTCGTTCACCGGATCCCCCAATCGTTCCTGTGCTCCGCTGAACCATTCACTCCTGTTCACCATATTATCCAGTTGCCCCATATAATTGAAAAGAATATCCCAAGGTTGATTGCCTTGCAAACCAGGAGCCTTTATCAAAAATTTCAGTACCCCATATCCCAGGCCTTTATCCGGTATTTTCCGTAATCGCTCTTTAACATCCCTGATTAAGGCAGATTCAGACTGACCGATTCCGGTTTTTAACAGGACCGGATAAACACTTGCAAACCATCCTACCGTCCTGCTTATATCTACACCCCCTATATCTTCCCTTCCATGCCCCTCAAGCCCGATAACTACCTGGTCCAGTCCGCTCCATTCATTTAACGTTCTTCCCAAGGCTCCCAGCAACAAGTCATTGATCTCCGTATGATAGGCCTGAGTTACCTGGTGCAATAACCGCTGAGTTTGGTCTTCATTCAGTGTGGTCCGGAAGAGGAGGATATCTTTTTGATGAACCAGGCCTTGGTAGTCCTTATCCACAGGCAATGGCATGTACCTGTTTGCAACCGATTCCCAATAACCCAGCTGACCAAGCGCCCTTTCGCTTCCGCCATATTGCTCCAATGATTCGAACCAGGCGCGATAAGAATGGCTCTTTTTCCCCAGGCGCATCCAGTCCTGTACTGCAGGCTCCGTACTTCTCCTCGTGGAGAGCAGCAACTCCATGTCTTCCAGCAGGATCCGCCAGGACACACCGTCAACCGCAAGATGGTGGATCACGATCAGCAACCGGTTATATTCCTCACTGGCCTCCGTGCAGAAAAGCACCACCCGCATCAGTTCCCCTTTCAGGATGTCCAGACTTCGCTGATAAAACTGCGCCCGCTCTGTTATCTCCGACGAGGATCCTGATTTTTCCCGGACGAAAGCCGATTGTTCGGCTGACCAGGCCATATATTCCTGCTTCCAACCTGATAGTCCATTGTGATAACGGAACCTGAGCGCATCATGATGATGCAGCAAGCCCTGCACTGCTTCAGTCAGTTCTTCTGCCGTTACCGATTTTTGTATGCTCAGAAGCACACTTTGATTATAATGGGATACCTGATGATTGTCCTGTTCCAGAAAGGCTTGCTGGATCGGCAACAGGCCACATTGTCCATCCAGGGGAATTTCTTCCGTATTAGTTACACCCTTCCTGCAACCATCGCGTTCAATAAGAGCTTCAGCAAGGCCGGATATGGTCTGGTATTCAAACAAATCCCCAACCTTTAAGCTGTTGTAACCCAGCCTGCGTGCCCTGCTCACCACCTGTATCGTTATGATCGAATCTCCCCCAAGCCCAAAAAAATTATCGTGGATACCAACCCGGTCAACATCAAGCAGGTCCTTCCAGATTCCTGCCAGGTCCATTTCCATTTGAAGACGCGGTGCGGTATAGGCCTGGTCAAAGGGAATAACGGCAACGGGATCCGGAAATCTCTTTCTGTCTATCTTTCCATTGGAGGTCAAAGGGAATGTGTCCAGTTCGATCAAATAAGCCGGGATCATATAATCCGGAAGCTTGCTTTTTAAAAAAGAAGTAATGCCTTCCCGGTCAAATTCTTTTTGAGGCACTATATAGCCAATTAACCGTTTATTCCCCAGCTTATCTTCATTGACCAATACCGCGACCTGACGTACCTGTCCACTTTCCTCCAATACACGTTCAATCTCGCCCAATTCGATCCGGTAGCCACGGATCTTAACCTGTTCATCCACCCTTCCTAAAAATTCTATATTTCCATCAGGCAGCCAACGGCACAGATCGCCCGATCTGTAAAGTCTTGACTCCGGCTCATCATTGAAAGAATTGGCAATAAAACGATCTGCTGTCATTTCGGGCTGGTTCAAATATCCCCGGGCCAGGCCTATTCCTCCAATGCACAGCTCACCGGTAACACCTACCGGGACAGGTTTGGAATACTTATCCAAAATATAAAGCTGTACGTTATCGATGGGTTTGCCAATAGGAATGCTTTTTCTATCCTCAAGGATCTCGTGCTCTCTATTGTAAATACGGAAAACGCTGCATCCAACAGTAGCTTCGGTCGGGCCATATTCATTCACTATTTCTATTCCTGTCCCTGACCAAAAAGCGATATGACTCAATGGTAAAGCCTCGCCCCCCACTACCAATCTTTTTGTCAGGTTAATGGCTCCGGAGGAACGCATCGACATTTCCAGTAAAGGCAAATGAGCCGGGGTCAATTTAATAAAATCATAAGGCCCATGTTTCAGGAAGGAATCGTCCCTGAATGGTTCCCTAGGATCCCCGGTCCCGATCACGATTGGTTTCCCCTGGATCAGGGGCATGAAAAGAGCTGTCAGCGCTGCATCAAACGTATAGGAAAGATGGATATAACTGGCCGGATTTCCCGATTCCTCTGCGTCTATATATCGGGTCTTGCTGTTCACCAGGTAATTAATAAGACTTCGGTGTTCGACCATTACGCCCTTGGGCCTCCCCGAAGAACCTGAAGTATACAGCACATAAGCAAGATCCGTTGGTTCGGTATCAATATGAACAGGAAGATCGGATTCTGTTTTTATTTTAGTCCAATCCACGTCCAGCAGGATAACAACAGCCTTATGGTCCGCAGGCAGACCGGACAGGCAGATCCGGTCGCTTACGATAATACCTGCGCCCGTATCCTGCAAAATATAAGAGATCCGGTCAGCAGGCAATTCCGGATCGATCGGTACATAAGTGCCGCCTGCCTTCAGGATTCCCAGAATTCCAACAATCATATCTGGGGAACGACCGATACATATCGCAACCAGGCTATCCCTTCCCACTCCTTGTCGCCGCAAATAACGACTCAATCGGTTCGAACGGGAATCCAATTCCCCGAAAGTCATTTCTTCCCTGTCCCAGATCAAGGCGATGGCACCCGGGTTTCGCAGCACCTGTTCCTTGAAAAGATCTGCAACGGTTTGATCCGGAATGCGGATCATACCGTTTTCGTTAAACTGATATAAAACCTGCTTTTTATCTTCACCGGTCATCAAGGATAAATTACCCACCAACTGCATTGAATCCTCTGTTACTGATCCTAATAACATTTCATAATGTTTACCCATACGGATGATCGTATCCTCCCTATACAAGTCAGTGTCATATTCCATATGGACCCGCATGCCCATCGAATGCTCGACAACCGAAAAACTAAGCTCGTATTTGGAGAGCCCATGAACTGCCGTTTCGGACAATACCTCCAGCCAACCCAATCTGAAACTTTCTCCGTCTCTGACCTTGTCCTTGTTTTGCAAATCGAACATTACCTGGAACAAGGGACTTCTGTTCATATCCCGTTCTTTTACAACCGCCTCGACCACTTTTTCAAAAGGCGCTTCCTGGTTTTCAAAGGCTGCCAATGTCATTTGTTTTACCTGTTGCAAGAGATCGCTGAAACTAATGCTTTCGTTCACATTTGAACGAAGAACCAGGGTATTGGTAAAAAAGCCTACCAGTCCCTCGACCTCAACCTGTTGTCTGCCAGCTACTGCGGTTCCCACACTTATATCCGACTGACCGCTATACCGGAACAACAATACCTTGTAAACCGATAACAGGGTCATGAACAAGGTAACCCCTTCCCGCTTGCTAAAGCTTAAAAGCGCATCCGTTAATTCTTTATTCACCACGAAGGACAGAGATGAGCCTTTGGAGCTCTGTACCTGCTTCCTGGGAAAATCAGTTGGGAGCTTCAATGGAGTAACGCCTTCCAGTTGATTCTGCCAGTAACCGATCTTCCGGTTCAGGATATCGCCTTTCAAATAATTCCGCTGCCATATTGCATAATCAGCATATTGAATCGGCAACGTCATTACTCCGGCAGGGCGGCCTTCGGTATAGGAAGCATAAAATTCGACGAACTCTTTTATCATGATCCTTCCTGACCAACCATCAGAAGCAATATGATGTACAACGATCACCAGCAAATGCTCTTCCGTCTGTAACTTGATCAGGTGTACCCTGATTTTATGATCGGCAGACAAATCAAAGGGTTTCCTGATCAACATATCCACATATCCGGATAAGGCAGCCGGTTCTTCCTCATAAACAGGATCCGAAACAACTGCCAACGACCAGCTCTTTGATTCCAGGGCGTACTGGTAAGCTTTTCCCTCTTCCTGTGCGATTACCGTCCTCAATATTTCATGACGGTCAACAATTTTTTGCAGGGCATAATTAAGCGCCTCTTTATGCAGTTCCCCTTTTAGACGTAATACGACCGGAATATTATACTGGACGCTTCCTTCCAACTGGTCAAGGAACCACAATCTCTCCTGGCTAAAGGATAAGGGTATCCGTTCATGCCTGATTTGGGGTACGACCGGTGGAAGTATTCTGATTTTTTCCCTGCCGGCCAATACTGCACCAAGAGACTCGATGGTGGGGTGGCCAAATATTTCACCGACAGAAACTTCGATTTCAAGCTCCTTACGGATGGCAGAGATTACCCGGATCGCAAGCAAAGAATGTCCTCCCAGCTCAAAAAAATTATCTCTGACACTTATTTGTTCCGCTCCAAGCAAATTTTTCCATATAGGCAATAATCTATATTCCATTTCGGTCCCGGGTGGAATAAGAAGGTTCCCCTCCTCCTGTTTGATAACCGGGTCGGGCAGGGCCTTTCTATTGATCTTTCCGTTAGGGGTTAAGGGAAATTGAGTTAACTCCACGAATTGCGCAGGGATCATATATTCAGGCAGGCTTTCCTTCAACTGATTATGCAGGAGGGATTTATCAAAACCCGGTTCCACTTCCAGATAGGCCACCAAAAACTTATCGCCTGACCCGCTTTCCTTTACGGTAACAAGATTTCTTTTAATACCCCTGCACAGACCTATAAAATATTCGACCTCTCCCGGCTCGATCCGGTATCCCCTGATTTTTACCTGGTCATCATTCCTTCCCGCAATGACCAGTTCCCCGTTGTCCAGCCACCAAGCGAGATCTCCGGTCCGGTAGATCCTGCTAACCGGGTCATTCCCAAAAGGATTCCGAATAAATTTCTCTTCAGTTAGCGCGACTTTGTTTACATATCCCCTGGCTACTCCATCCCCTCCGATGCATAACTCACCAGGTACTCCTACCGGGCATAAATTGCCATAACTATCTAATATATAAATAGCCGTATTTAAAATCGGTTTACCGATAGTAATCTCTTCCGGATCATTTATCTCTTTGGTAGCGGACCATATGGTAGTTTCGGTAGGTCCATAAACATTGGTGACAGTTGCCTCCGAGATGGCCTGCAATTTTTTCAGCAGGCCAGGCGGAAGCTTTTCTCCACCGATAATAATATACTTCAGCTCTTTGAGGAACAATAACGAACCTCCGTCCTCTAATAGTACATTCAGATAAGACGGTGTGATCTGCAGGGCTGATATTGGCGCAATTTTATCCTTGCTCTTCAAAACGGAATGACGGAATAATTTTCTGAATTCGTTCAAATAATGCAAGGCGTCCAATGCTTCCTTATCCCCTACACCGAAATCGATTAAACAGGCAATTTCTGTGACCCCGATGGCTGCCACCTTTTGAACCAGGGCTTTACAACTTTCTATGGTCCCTAACAAGGCATCGGTTTGCCAATATCGTTCAAAGGCAATTTCCAGCAATTCGTCGATGGTCTTTTCGTCTATATCCTCCGTTTGTATATTCAGGCTCCTGGCAAGATTTTTTATAAGACTGATGCTGGATCCGAGATAGGATTTGAAAGGTTTCCTGACTTCCGATTTTACCTTATCCAGGTCTTCTCCGAGATAGGCGTGAAGCATTAAGGCGATTTTAGCCTCCTTAACGGGATAGCCATTTTCTTTAAGAGCCTGTTTATAAATTGTTATATTCTTTTTCAGCTCTTCAATATCCTGTGCCAGCAAATGGGTAAGAATATTCGCTCCGATTGTTCCCGCACTTCTGAAGGTTTCAGCGCTTCCGGCGGCCGTGATCCATATCGGCAGATCCGGCCGGACAGGACGGGGAAATATTTTCACTTCGATTTCTTTCTCATGCCCGTTTACCCTTTTTACCCCTGCCCCTTTCCATAACTCCTTCAACTCCTGAATTTGTTTGTACATGCAGGAATGCCGTTGGGCAAAATTCTCCGGCATCAACACAAAATCGTCCGCATGCCACCCTGACGCGATCGATAAGGATACCCTTCCATTGGATAAATTATCGACGACCGACCATTCTTCGGCAACCCTGATCACATCGTGCAAGGGGAGCACTACGCTTCCCGACCGAATTTCTATATTTTGCGTAATGGTTGCCATCCCCGCGCCCAGGACCGACGGATTAGGGAAGATCCCGCCAAATTCATGGAAATGTCTTTCCGGCAACCAAATTCCCGAAAATTCATTCTTATCGGCAAATGCAACCGATCGTAATAAAAATTCGTATTTATTTTTTTGATCTGTATTTCCCTGACTCGCAAAATAGAACAGGCTGAAATCCATTTCGATTTCTTTTCTATCGGTTACATACCTGTCAAAATTATTCACCTGCGAATCTTCCTTGATCGTCACCTTGATTCCCCGGATCAGTGTCCAGCAAATTTCCAGGACTGATATATCGAATCCGATGGAGGTGACCGCCAACAGATGATCATCCGATCCGGGTGTCAGCACCTTATTCATACCTGCTATAAAATTCATCAGGTTTCGATGGGTTATCATTACCCCTTTAGGGCTCCCTGTCGATCCCGAGGTATAGATCACATACGCAGGTTGATCCGGCTTCACCGAAAACGCCAGCTCCCCGGCAGGTTCTCTGTCTTTTTTCTCTTTGCCTATTATCATCCACGCTTCATCCAGATCTATGAGCTCGGTAATCTTTCCGGCAGTCAGTTTGGATTTTTTAGCGGTACTGCTGATAGCCACTGTAACCCCGGTATCGGCCAGCATATATTGGATACGGTCGGTGGGATAGGTCGGATCGATAGGCACATAGGCTGCTCCCGCCTTGAGGATCCCCCATATTCCCATCACCATATCCAGCGAACGTTCTATACAGATGGCCACCAGGCTTTCCGGCCCCACTCCTTTGTGTTGCAGGTAATGAGCCAGTTGGTTAGACCGTTGATCCAACTCCCCGTAGGTTAGCTGTGCATCCCCGTATATCAGGGCCACCGCATCCGGCATACTGGCCGCCCGGGCTTCGAACAAATCCAGGATAGTCTTATCTGCCGGGTATTCATCCCGGATACCATTAAATTCCTCCAGCAACTGCCGGCGTTCGTTTACCGTCAGAAAGGGTAACGTAGTGATGTTCTTAAAAGGTTGCCGGACAATAGCGCCAAGCAGCTCTTTATAATGTGAGGCCATCCGGCAGATCCTCTCTTTCCGGTAGAGATCAGTACAAAATTCTATACTGCCTTCCCAGCCTTCTGCTCCTTCGAGCAAGGTGAATGTCAGATCAAATTTCGCAGTATGATGATCTATTCTCGCCGGTGATATATCAAGATCCTCCTGGTTATCATTCTCCATCATATTGCGGGCATTATTCTGCCCTACAAACAAAACATCGAATAAGGGGCTTCTGCTCATATCCCTTTCACGGACCAGGGTCTCCACTACTTTCTCAAAAGGAACGTCCTGGTGTTCGTATGC
>NZ_JBTLQH010000083.1:0-10456 GCF_054461575.1 Flavitalea flava | reverse complement strand
TCTCCCATCCCCCTTCCGCCAAACCATGGGTCACATCTTCGGCCAACAACTCACCTCCCCCATTCTCCTGAAGACCCCGCAATGGACCGGCCATAAAGCTTTCTGCCGTTAATTCCGGACGGTTCAGATAGCCCCGTGCGACCTGGAGGCCTCCAATGCATAATTCACCTCCGATACCTATTGGCGAAGGGTTCCCCGATTTATCCAGAATATATATTCTTACATTCTTAACAGGTTTCCCAATGGTAATACCTCCGTCGGGACGGAGGGGATTATGCGTCAGCGTTGCCGTAACGGTATTTTCTGTAGGGCCATATCCATTGACCAGGTTTATTCCTTTTAAGATAACGGACTTTGCTGTTTCAGCAGTCAATGGTTCACCTGCGGCATATAAATACCGGAGATCAACGAGATCATCGATTTCATCTGTGATGGCAGGAATATAAGAAGGGGGAAAAGTAGCCACCTCCACTTTATTCCGCTTCAATAATTCAATTAATAAGGAGGAAGATAAAATTTGTTCCTTGTTAGGAATGACCAGCTTCCCTCCGCTTGACAATGCGTTGAAAATCTCCTGACAGGAACCGTCGAAGCTAAAGGAAGCAAATTGCAGGATGCTGTTTCCGGGATTCAATCCCAGGAATTGGATATGGTTAAATACCATATTGACTAATCCTCCGTGTTCGACAATAACACCCTTGGGTCTGCCGGTTGACCCGGAGGTATAGATCACATAAGCCGCCTGCCCGGATTTGGGAACGGTTTGCAAATGATATTCAGGTCCTTTGCGAATGGCCGGTCCGTCCTCATCAAGCAGGACCACCGAACAATCCTTCCTTATCTGAATGTTTGATATAATTTTTCGGTTACTCACGATAACCTTCGCATCTGCATCCTCCACCATGAAGCGGATCCGTTCGGCGGGATAGGCCGGGTCGAGAGGTAAATAAGCGCCCCCCGCCTTCAGTATTCCCAGTATGCCGATGATCATTTCCGGGGACCGCCCCAAACAGACCGCAACCAGCGTCTCTGATCCGACCCCTTTTTTACGCAGGAAATGGGCCAACTGATTCGATTGCACATCCAGTTCCCCATAGGTCAGCCTGCTTTCTTCAAAAACCACTGCCACGTAATCGGGAAAATGTCTGACCTGCTCTCCGAAAAGTTCCACCACAGTTTGGGCAGGGGGGAAAACAGTGCTGGTATCATTAAATGCCAACAGGATCTGTCTGCGTTCCGGTAAACTCATCAGCCTGATATCTTTTATTTTATTCCTAACCAGATCTGATTCGGTCAGTTGCTCCAAAACCTCCCTGAAATGCCCCTGCATTTGCGTTATATCCCGCTCGGATAATAAGTGGGCATTATACCTGAACCGGATAGTAATTGTTTTGCCGGCTGCAATATTAATACCCAACGGGAAATTACTTTGATCATGGATCCTGACGTCCGATACCTGCAATGCCCAATCCCGGGCGGCAATCAGCTGGCTGACCGGGTAGTTTTCAAACACCAGCAGGCTGTCGAAAAGATCCCCGGGTATATCCAGCCAGCGTTGGATATCATTCAGACCCGTATATTGATATTCCCTGCACAACCCCTGGTCCTGCTGGATTCCTTCCAGCCAGGACAGGATATCCTGATCCTCGGTCAGGCGGGCGTGAAAGGGGATTGTATTGATATACATTCCCACCCGCTTCTCCACTTGCGGCAGATCTTCGGGACGGCCAGAAACCGTTACTCCATAGACAACATCAGGATTATCTGTATAACGATACAACAGGTAAGCCCAAACACCCTGCATGACCGTGTTGACCGTCAGACGATGTTTTTGTGCATACCATACGATCCGTCCCGTCCCGGCCTCTCCGATTTGGATCAACGATTCCTTAAAGATTCCCAGACCCTTGTTCCGGGCTGCCGTTGGTTCAATAAAGGGCAGTAGGGAACCTTCCGTTATACCAGCGAGGTAATTCCGCCAATAGGCCGCGGCCTTTTCATTATCCCGGCTTTCTATATAACGGATATAATCCTCGTACCGGTCTTCCGGCGGCGTTTTTCCTTCTTTATCCTTCCCGGTTACCAGTTCCTCGTAATATTTCAGCAATTCCTCCATCAGAACAGGTATCGACCATCCATCGATCAGTATATGATGGTGAGTCCACAACATCCTGTACCGGTCCTCCGCCAGCCTTAACAGCCCGATACGCATGAGCGGGGCCAGTTTAAAGTCAAAACCCTTCCGTCGATCGGCCTCCTCATATGCCAGGATCGCTTCGGTCTGTTCTTCGGATGTCATATACCGATAGTCCGACTCATAGAGGGGCATTTTTATTTCTTTAAATACGACCTGTACCGGTATACTGAACACATCGTAGTAGAAAGCGCTTCGCAGTATACTATGGCGCTTCAGTAAATAAGACCAGCTTTTTTCGAACGCCGGTTTATCAAGGCGGGTAACCTCGCAACTGAACTGTTCCACATAGGCTCCCGCCTGTCCGTCATAAAGGCCATGAAAGAGCATTCCCTTCTGCAGGCTGCTTAAACGGTATACCCCTTCCACCAGATCCCTCCCCGGTTCCCCCTCCAGGAACTTATCCAGCTCTTCAAAAGTAACTTCCCCACCCAGGCCATAATCAGATGGCGTATGCTCATGTCCGTGCCTACCCTTTTTAACACAATGGCCGATCAGTTTTTCCAATTCCCGCATATAGTCATCCGCCAGGGCCCGGACCGTTTGTTCATCATAGTGCAGGCTACTATAACTCCAGTCCAGCACTAACTCCCCGACCTGCACCTTCCCGTTCACCGACAGCTTTTCGGCTACCGGTATTTCTTCACCCACCGTATCTCCCATTTCTTCTCCCGCTTCCCGGAACCATTTGCTCCGGCCAAGCACGTTATCCAATTGCCCCAGGTAATTGAAAACAATATCCCAGGGCACTCTACCCTGCAAACTTTTTTCCCGCCGGATATATTTTAATACTCCATATCCTATCCCTTTGTCCGCAACTTTACGTAATTGCTCCTTCACATTCTTGATCAGCGATCCTTCGGACATTCCAACCGGTATTTCTATCAATACCGGATATATACTGGTAAACCAGCCCACTGTCCGGCTCGTATCGACATCTCCGATATTTTCGCGGCCATGCCCCTCCAATCCTATCACCACCTCCTGCCGTTTACTCCAACGGCATAGCAAACTGCCCAGTGCGGTAAGCAGCAGGTCATTGATCTCCGTATGGTAGACACCCGGAGCTTCCTGCAGCAATAGTCGCGTCTGTTCCCGGTTAAGACGTACGCGGCAGCTTCGTGTATCTTTTCGTAAGACAGGCCCTGGATCTGGGCGGTCCAAAGGCAAAGGCAGATAGCTCCCTGCCACTTTTTCCCAATAGCTTAATTGTCCTCTTAACCGTTCGCTCCTCCCATATTGTTCCAATGTTTCATACCATTCCCGGTAGGAAAAGCCTTTCTTTATATTTCCGGGAGAGGGCGACTTTTTGTTCAATCCTCCCCGGATTCTCCAATCCCCGTTTTCCAGCAGCCATTCCAGGTCCTCCAATAGGATACGCCAGGAAACTCCGTCCACTACGAGGTGATGAATCACGATCAGCAGCCGGTTAAACGGCTCTTCCGCAGGGGTTGACAACAATACCGCCCGCATCAGGTCTCCTTCTTCCAAACGAAGACTGCCCTGATAATGCTCTCCCCTTTCGGCCAGCGAAGTCTCCAAAGCATTGCCGGAGCCCGTTATAGTTTCCACGATTAAGGATCCCATACTGGAGCCGGTATAAGGCATGTATTCCTGTTCCCATCCCCCGGCCGTCCGGTGATAACGGAACCGGAGCGCATCATGCAACTGACGCAAACCTTCCAGGGCTTCGCCCAGCGCTTCAGCGGTAACCGTTTTCTTTACGCCGAGCAAAACGCTCTGATTAAAATGGGATCCCGATCCATTTTCATGATCCAGGAAAGCCTGCTGAACAGGCAACAAACCGCATTTTCCTTCCGGCGCATCTTCCGGGTTGCCGGAAAGTTTCCCTGTACCGGAAGACCGGATATCCAGGATGGCCGATAAGGCAGCTATCGTTTGGTGCTTAAACAAGTCACCAACCTGTAAGGTCTCCATTCCCAACCTACGTGCCCGGCTCACCACCTGGATCGAGATGATCGAATCGCCACCCAATTCAAAAAAGTTATCGTAGATACCTGCCTTTTTAACGTCCAGCAATTCTTCCCAGATACCGGCCAGGTTTTGTTCGGTGATATTACGGGGCACGGCATATACGGTTCCCTGCAATTCACCGGGTTCAGGGTCTGGCAACGCCTTCCTGTCTATCTTTCCGTTATAGGTAAGGGGCATATGATCCAGTTCAATAAAAAAGGCTGGTATCATATAATCCGGCAATTGACTCTTCAAAAAATCGGCTATTTCTTTTTTATTAAATTCTCCTCTGGCCACAATATATGCAGCCAGGCGTTTATTGCCCTGGCGATCCGATACAGCCGATACGATACCCTGCTGTATCAAACCGCTTTTTTCCAGTACCCGCTCTATCTCTCCCGGTTCGATCCGGTACCCTCTTATCTTCAGCTGATCATCCTTGCGACCCAGGTACTCAATATTCCCATCCGGCAGCCAACGGCAAAGATCTCCTGTTCTGTACAATCTGAGGGAGGTCCTCCCGTCAAAAGGATTGACAATAAATCGATATGCCGTTAACTCCGGGCGGTTCAGATAGCCCCGTGCAATTCCGACGCCCCCCAGGAATAATTCTCCGGCTGTCCCTACCGGTTGCAGACGGTCCGCCTGGCCGGCAATATAAACCTGTGTGTTTGAAAAGGGCTTCCCGATAGGGATGATCGGAGAAGGCTTGGAAAAGTCCACCTTATATATGCATTTTCCAATAGTGGCCTCAGTAGGTCCATAATGGTTATAAACAACTCCCTTATAGGCCGAATGCTTCAGGTGACCAATGATGACCGGAGAAAATGCTTCTCCGCCAAAAATGAGTACCTTCTCCGGCAACGGCATTTTTCCTTCATCGATATAGGATATCCATAGGGAAGGAACGATCTTCAGACAATCAATAGCTTTTTCTTCCAGGTAGGCACGCATTTTTCTGCTTTCGGACAATAGCGCTTCGGACAAAATATGAACAGTACCTCCCAGAACGAAAGAGGAGAACAACAGGGAATATCCCGCGTCTGCGACCAGGGAGGCGACCAGCGCGAACGACCTGCAATTTTTCAGGTCAGCACCGGCAATTACACCATAAATATGGTCCACCAGGCTATGGTGCTCGATCAGCACTCCCTTTGGATGTCCCGTGGATCCAGAGGTATAAATGACATAGATGGGATGATGCGGGTCTGATTCCGCCAGGGGTTTTGTCTCCTGTTCCCGGATTATATCCGCCCATGCCTCATCTAAAGTGATAACTTCAAAGTCACCACCGGGTATGCCGGATCGACAGGACATACTGCTCAACACGATGCGGGCTCCTGTATCTTCCAGCATAAACCGGATTCGCCCTGCAGGGAAGGCCGGATCGATCGGAACGAACGCTCCTCCTGCTTTTAAAATCCCCAAAACACATACGATCATTTCCCATGAGCGTTCCATACAGACAGGGACTAAATCCTCTGCCCTGACTCCTTGGCTCTTTAAATAATGTCCAAGCTGGTTCGAAAGCAAATCCAGTTCCCGGTAGGTCAGTTCTTTCTCCTCAAAGACCAGGGCAATACCATCCGGATTCAGGATCGCCTGTTCTTCGAACAGCTCTACCATCGTTTTATTTTCGGGATATTTTTCCTGTGCATAGCCTATCCCGATCAATTGCTTTTTTTCCGCCGGGGTCAGCAGTTCAAGATCTTTTACCAGTTGCAGAGGTAAAGATTCATCCGTAAGCTGATCTAATACCTGTTCAAAATGTCCCCTTATGGCATTGACATACCTTCCAGGCAATAATTGGGTGTTGTACCGGAACCGGATCATGATGGTTTCTCCGGCGGTTATGTTGATCCCTAAAGGATAATTATTACGCCCTTTTAATTCCACATTCGTTATGTCCAGGCTGCCCAAACGAGAGGCGAAGATTTTACTGACCGGATAGTTCTCAAAAACCAGTAAACTGTCGAACATATCTCCTCTCCACCCCATCCATCGTTGTATATCGCTTAATCCGGCGTATTGGTATTCCCTGGCTGCCGACTGTTCTTCCTGTATTTTTTGAAGGAAGGTCAATAATCCCTGGTCTTCGTCCAGGGTACTGCGGAACACCAGCGTATTAATAAACATCCCCACCATTTTTTCCACCCCGGCCATTTCTCCAGGCCGTCCTGAAACCGTAACTCCATAAACGATATCACGATTACCCGTATAACGGTACAACAGGAAAGCCCAGACACCCTGCATCACCGTATTTAACGTCAACCTGCTGTTTTTGGCAAACCGGATAATGCGCGCCGCGAAATCCGGTGGCAGCTTCAGTATTTCTTCCTTATAATCCCCGTTTCCTTTATTACGTTCATTGGTAGATCCAATGAATGGCAACAGGCATTCTCCGGATAAACCGGCCAGATAACTGGTCCAATAATTCTTTTCCTTTTCAATATCTCTTCTTTCCAGAAATTGAATATATTTTCCAAAGACATCCGCCGGCCTATCCGGCAGATCCGCGTTCCTGCTCTCCGTTGCGGCAATTAATTCTTCATAATAGTCCAGCAACTCTTCCAGCAGAACAGGAACCGACCATCCATCCAGCAGCAGGTGGTGAAAGGTCCAAACCATCCGGTACCTGTCCTCTCCCAATCGTAACAACCTTATTCGCATGAGTGGGGCCTGCTTAACGTCAAAACCTTTCCGGCGATCGGCATCCTCATAGGCGAGGATCGCCTCTTCCTGTTCTTCAGGTGTCATAGACCGGTAGTCTTCTTCGCCGACACTCATTGAAATGTCCCTGTAGGCAACTTGTACCGGCATGCTAAACACATCATAATAGAAAGCGCTCCGCAGGATACTGTGGCGCTTCAGCAATTGAGACCAGCTTTTTTGGAATGCCGCTTTATCCAAGCTGCTGATTCCGCAGCTCAATTGCGTGATATAGGTATCTGTCCGTTCCTCATACAGCCCATGAAAGAGCATCCCTTTCTGCAGACTGCTTAACCCAAATACCCCCTCCACTCTATCTCTGCGCGTCTTCCTTTCAACGCTGTTTTTTTCCGTTCCAGCTATATCGTCGAGGAAACGATCCAGCTCTTCCTTGGTAATTTCCCCGTCCGGACCGTATCCCAGGCTAAGATCCGCGGACAGATCGCCCTCTGCCAAAGACCTTGACTCCAGGGCAATAGCCAGGCCTTCAATTTGCTGGTAACGGAAAAGGTCCTTCGGCTGCAAGTTGTATCCCAACCGGCGCGCCCGGCTCACCACCTGGATCGTAATGATCGAGTCACCTCCCAATTCAAAAAAATTATCGTGAATTCCTACCTGTTTTACATCCAGCAATTCTTCCCAGATGCCTGCCAACTCTTTTTCCTGCTTCGAACGCGGAGCAGCAAAGCCATTCATCATCGCCGTGGAATCCGGAGCCGGCAGGCTCTTCCGGTCTATTTTCCCATTCGGAGTAACCGGTAATTTTTCCAACATGATCAGCAGGGCAGGCACCATATAATCGGGCAACCGGCTTTGTAAAAAGAAAAGAATATCATCCCGGTCAATATTTTCTTTTGGTACGGCATAACCTACTAACCGTTTGTTCCCCAGGTTATCCGTATGGGCAACTACTGCACTCCGGTACACCAAACCGCTTTGTTCCAGTACCCTTTCTATTTCACCCGGTTCGATCCGGTATCCTCTTATCTTCAGTTGTTCATCCCTTCGGCCCAGGTATTCGATATTTCCATCCGGCCGCCAACGGCAAAGATCTCCTGTCCTGTACAACACTCTTTCTCCGCCACCCCCGTTTTCTCCTGCTCTAAAGCTTTCCGCGGTAAGCTCAGGCTGGTTCAGGTATCCCCGCGCCACTCCGCTCCCACCGATGCACAGTTCGCCTGGCACTCCAATGGGGCTAAGCGCTCCGCCTATACCCCGGATACATAAATAGGTATTCGCTATAGGTCTGCCGATCAGGGCCGGCTCCTTTGTTTTAATCCGGTAACAAGTACTGTAGGTGGTAGTTTCGGTCGGCCCATACAGGTTTCTGACCTCCGTCTTATTTATAGCCAATCTGAGCTGAACGTCTGGGGGAATGGGCTCTCCGGCTATATTGAGCACGCTTATATTCCCCAGATCGATCTTCTCCCGCAATAAAAACTGGAGAACCCCCGGAACCGTATTCAACAATACCTGCGAATCGCCGGGCAGGTATTTTCCTGCCGTCAATCCGTCCTCCAATAACCGGATCCGTTTCCCCTGAATAACGGGATACAACAATTCAAATACGGAAAGATCAAAACAGATAGACGTAGCAGCATAGACAATCTCAAAAGGACTGTCGGCAAATTCCTTCCGGCACCATTGTAAAAAAGAGGATACATTCCGATGTTCGATCATAACCCCTTTTGGTCTGCCGGTAGACCCCGAGGTATATATCACATAGGCCAGGTGATTGGCCATAATATTGTTCGTTATCTTAGTCACTGGTTCCCGGCTAATTTTTTCCCAGTCTTCATCCAGGTATACCTGTACTGCCGGGTGATCCGAAGGCAGGCCTGAGCTGCAGGCTTTGCTGGTCAGAATGATCCCGGCCCCCGTATCTTCCAGGATGTACCGGATCCGGTCGGCCGGATAAGCTGGATCGATCGGAACATAGGCTCCTCCGGCCTTAAGTATCCCCCATATCCCAACCACCATCTCCAGATTACGCACCGTGCAAATAACAACGGGACTTTCCTTTTTCAATCCTGCCTTGCGCAAATAATGGCCCAATTGGTTGGAGCGTTTATCTAATTCCCGATAGGTCAGCTCTTCCTCTTCAAACACCAGGGCAACACTGTCCGGAGCCATGGCTACCTGTTCTTCAAACAATTCCAGAATGGTCCTGTCTTCAGAAAAGACTGCTTTTTCGGGATTGAATTCTTCCTGCAATTGCTCACGTTCTTCCTGTGTGAGCATCTGCAAATCTCCGATCCGCTGTTCAGGAGCGCGGACCACATTTTGTAATAATTCTTTATAGTGGGTGACCATCCTGGTTATCGTTTCTTCCCGATACAGGTCCGTACAATATTCCACCGTTCCGGTCCATTCTTCATCCTCTTCTGTCAGGGTATAAGTTAGATCGAACTTTGAAGTAAGCAGATCCGCCTTCTCCTGTATCAGGTCAAGTCCGGGCAAACTATTCCGGCCAATGAGTTCCCCGGTTTTATGCTGTAAGACAAACAGCACATCGAATAAGGCATTCCTGCCCGTGTCTCGTTTGGTTACCAGGGATTCCACTACTTTTTCGAAAGGCACCTCCTGGTGTTCATAAGCTCCCAGGGTTGTATCGCGGATCCGTTGTAATAAAGTTATAAAAGGCGGATTATTCCCCAGATCCGTGCGCAGCACCAGCGTATTGACAAAATAACCGATCAGCGACTCTGTTTCCGTCTGCTGCCTTCCGGCAAGCACACTCCCAACTGCGATGTCCTCCTGACCGCTGTATTTATACATTAACACCTTAAAGACGGCCAGAAGGGTCATGAATAAGGTGCTATCTTCCTGTAATGATAATCGTTGCAGGCCCCCGGTCAATTCCACATCCAGCCTGAAAGACAGACTCGCACCCCGGCTACTTTGCAGTAAAGGCCGAACATAATCCGTCGGCAGGTGCAAGGGCTCCAACCCCGTCAGCCGTTCCTGCCAGTAGCCCAGTTTCTTTTCCAATACTTCACCCCTTATATGCCGGCGCTGCCAGATCGCATAATCCGCATACTGTACCGGCAACGCTGCCAAGGACAAGGTACTTCCTTCCCGATACGCCTTGTACCCGTTCACCAGTTCCTTCACCAGGATCGCATTGGACCACCCGTCCGAGGCGATGTGATGCACTACCAGCACCAGTATCCATTCCTGCTCCCCCAGCCGGATCAGATGGGCCCGCAGGCTATAATCCACAGACAGATCGAACCGCACACCGATCAACTGATCTATATACGCCCGGAGGGCAACAGCGTCTTTCGCACAGCTCTCTCCCGCTTCCAGGCCTAATTGAAAACCATCCGGTTCCAATACCCGTTGACTGGCTTTACCTTCCTGTTCGCCAATCACGGTCCGAAGTATTTCATGGCGGTTCACCACCTCCTGCAGCGCATACGTCAATGCGGCCACATTCACCTGGCCTTGCATGCGTAAGACCAGCGGCATATGGTAGGCTACACTTCCTTCCAGTTTATCGATGAACCATAACCGCTCCTGCGCAAACGATAACGGGATCCGTTCCGGACGCGGTTGCACCGATATGCCAGCGAGACC
>NZ_JBTLQH010000082.1:0-10706 GCF_054461575.1 Flavitalea flava | reverse complement strand
GTCCTACGGCGCAAAACCGTTTATGATGGGCCTTCGGCCAGTGGACCTGTGGTCCCCTTTTTTGTTTGCGCCGTAGAGCCAGTAGCCCTGTGGGCTCCTTATAGTAGAGCGGGGGGCATGGCTTTTTTACCCTTCTTTTTTAAAGAAAATTTGAAATTAATCCGGCGATCCCGGCGATTAATCCCGCAATCAGCAGGATAATGGACCGGATGCCTGATCTGGCCTGAGTATCCAGTATTTCGCTCCTTATTTTTGAGAGCGCTTCGTGTATCTTATTATAGACGGTTCTGCGGGTGAGGCCGGTCTTCCGGACAATGTCCTCATATCCCAATCCTTCATAAAATTTAAGGATGATCAATTCCCGCTGCCGGGCGGGCAAGGCATTGATCGTGACGGCGAGGTTTTTACTGACCAGTTCATTATTATTCCTTTCAATCAACTTTTCTTCAGGGGAAGTTTCGAAAAAGTCATCCTCTTCCATTTTGCTCCAGGCTACCTCCAGGCGAATCGTTTTCCTTGCCTTTACCCAATCATTGTTCAACCTTCTCAGGAAGGACATGATAATATAGCTCCGCACATTCCTCGCTTCCATCATGGTGCTTCTCCTCTCCCAGAAATAGAGGAACTGCTGCTGTATCACATCCTTTACCAGGTCGGCGTCCGAAGTATGCTTTAGTCCGATAAAAAACAAGGTGTGGTAGAATTGGATATACAATTGGTACAGGGCATCCTTATTCCCATTAAGCAGAGCTGTCCAATTGGATTGGTCAGTATGTGTAGGCAGGCTGTTCATTTCCTATGGCAAGAGTCAATTGACTACTAAAATAAGTGTTTTATTGACATTATTAAAATAAATCCGACCCGGAGTCCTATTAATTGAGTAGGAGGCGCAGGATTATTTCCTGCGCCGTCCCCTCTAGCCACCGTACGTGCGGATCCGCATACGGCGGCCCATCAGAATAAAACCTTTGGAAGGGTACCTAATTCTTTTAGAGATAGGTACCCTTCTTTTCTTAAGAAGGAACGGTTTATCGCTCTTTGTAGAATAGGACTGTGGCTGGTACGCCAGTAGCCTTTACGAGTATTCCCCCATTGATACGCAAGTCCTTCTGGCGTCCCAAGTTGGACAAGCGCTTTCACTCGGGTTCGAGGTCGCTTCCATTGCTTCCAATAGCATAGCCTGATCCGGCACCTTACCCATTCATCCAATCCTTCCAATACACTTCTGGCTTCCGTCAGTCTGAAGTAGTTATACCAGCCCCGGTTCAAATTCCTTAGCCTGTCATATCGCTTGTACATGGCGATCGGACGGCTTCGGGAGGTGATCTCCCGGACTTTCGTTTTATAATTCTTTACGCTGCTCTTCGCAATGTTCAGCCCCTTTTCCCCTTTCTTGTGATAAAAGCTGTATCCCAATAGTTTACTTTTCCACCTGGGTTTTAAATCCTTCGATCTCAACCCCGTCTACTCCTCCGCTGCCTTTGTTCGATCTTACCCGATCGTAGGCTGCCGCATGTTACCCCGACTGACGATACGTTCCAGTAGTTCCATTGCTTCAGCTGGTTAAAAAAAAAATTACTCGTTCGTCTCGTTTCATTCCTGCTTTCAAGGATGTTGCTCAGCGCTCGCTGATACCCTCCGGCTTCCAGCCTTCTTCTTTCAGCGCAGCCCCATCTGCCGATGGGTTTTCTGCTTTCCTCACACCGTCCCCATTTTCGGTCTTACTCCCTCGACCTTCTGATGTTTGGTCCTTCCCTGATGCTTGGGTTCAGGTACTACTACCAAAGCTGACTTCTGCCTGACCCCGGTTAATATCGCTATCAATGGTTGCACCTTCGGCAGTCGCGCCTGCCGCTGGCTACAATCAGACAGATCTCCCCGGGTAAGGGTACAGACCTTCCTCCCATATATCCGCCGCATCTACACCCTGCTGATCTCGGATAGTTTCGGACTTTGACTTGTTTGGCAGTCTCGTCCACCAGCAGATTGCCTTGTATACGGTTTCTGTTCGTCGGACCGGGATTTTGCCGCCGGCTTCTTTCAGATTCCTCTTCGCAAAGGACACCCTTGCCTTAAGCTAACGGTTCCCACTATCAGGGCCCGTAGAGGACTTACACCTCCTAGTCTGTGCCCGTGCCGGGCACACAACAAAGAGGGCCGGTCTTTTGACCAGCCCTCTTTGTTTGTTTCTTGAAATTTGTACATTATTTGAAACTACTGTTTTACCGTTTCGGTGACCTTCCCGCAGGTAAGCATACTGCTACCGTAATAAGGATTTTTGATCTCTTCCTCCTTACTGAGCCAGGAAGCCTTTTTCATGGGGCAATATTCCTTATATATAGGAGTAGCAGATAATTTAGCTCCTTTGGCAAGGGCAAACATATTGGTAGAAAGGGCAGCAAAATGTTCCCGTTGATGATTAATGTCCTTGCTTTCGGAAATATGACGGGCATCAAAAGCCAGCTTGGTCTGTAAGGACATAAAAATCGCATGGTCCTTTGCCGGTAAGGATTTCATATCGACGCCGTTGATCGTCTTTAACAGCTCGCCCGAACGTGTAGCGGCATCGGTGCCATTGTCCGCAGTCAGGGCATCCTTAACACCATAATAGGAATCAAGAATGGGAGAAAGCGGGGAAGATGGGGGTTTATCCTGGGCAAAAATTTGGTGGGTGAACCCAAAGGTAATAAAAGTAACAGCTAAAAGTATCTTTTTCATGATGATGATTGAATGATTAATCTTCTATTGGGTGGCTATGCTAATCAACGATTTTTTATTACGTATCAAAAGTAAATCGTTTTTTTAAGATCTGTTCACCAACTTCAGGTATAAAATACCAACTTTAACATACTTAATAATATTCCTCATGATCAAGCTTATTCAATATCCTCTCATTCAAAGGTTTATACTATTTTTTACCTTGGCCTCCCTGAGTGGATGTCATCAACCGGATGTTAAGTTATCCAGTTTGCAATCAAACATCGATAGTTTGCAGGCACGCATCGACAGTTTGCAAAAGGGACTGGATGCAGCCTATAAACCCGGTTTGGGTGAGTTTATGTCGGGCATCCAGGTTCATCATGCCAAATTATGGTTTGCGGGGAAAGCCGGCAACTGGGAATTGGCTGAATTTGAAATACAGGAGATAAGGGAATCATTGGAGGATATTCAAAAATATTGTACCGACCGTCCTGAGATCGTCTCTATTTCTATGATAGAACCTGCTATTGATAGTGTAAAAAATGCTGTACAAGCGAAAAAAACAAGGATATTCGCCAGTAGTTTTACCATTCTGACCAACACCTGCAACCAATGTCATCAGGCCACCAAACATGCCTTTAATGTGATACAGATCCCTCAAAATCCCCCATTCTCCAATCAGGCCTTCCAGAAGCCAGTTAAATGATTTTTCTAAGGAATGTAAAAAAAACAAATCCACTCCTCCTGATTTAACGTAATTATACGATATCTCTGATACTCCACATTTTTTCCTACCTACCAAAACGAATCACAGAAAATCCTATCCGGATTAGGGTTTAGACTATTGCATTTATTAACTAAAAAACTAATTATGAACCAGAAATTTAACACTGGAAGGGGCGTGCTATTTTCTGCCGCCATTATTTCTTTGCTGGGAATTTCAGTGGCATTAATGTCGTCCAGTCACCGGGAGGCTCCTATGATCGCCAACGATCCGCTTGCCGACAATACGGATCTTTATGCATTCCGAAGTCCGGATCACCCGGATAAGATCACGATACTAGCCAACTACATTCCTGCGCAGCTTCCCTTTAACGGGCCCAACTACTACCAGTTCGGCGAAGACATCCGCTACGAGATCCACATCGATAACAACATCACCACTACCGGAGATGACATCGTATACCGGTTCACCTTTCACAAAGCCTATGAAGATCCGAATACCTTTTTTAATATCCGCCTGGGTAAACAAAACCTGAGAACCACCTATAAGCTGGAAAAAAGCAGCAGGGCCGGTGGAAGTTTCGAAACGATCGTTGCCCTTGGCACCGTACCGCCTCCGAATATCGGCCCACGGTCCATAAGCTCTCCGGTAGGACTTAATGTTGCCGATTACAACACCTTAATCAATAATGCCATAACCACAGCCAGCAGCGGCGAAAAGGTCTTTTGCGGAACGGCGGACGATCCTTTTTTTGTAGACCTGGGCGGCATCTTTGATCTGGGCGATGCTCCCCGGACAACCGGCACTATGCCAATGGACGCTTTGAAGTGTAAGAATGTTTCAGTCCTTGCGTTACAAATAGATATTTCGTCTTTGCAAAAAGACGGGAAGCCAGTCACCGAAGCCAAAAATATCCTGGATCCGGATTATGTGATCGGCGTATGGGCATCTGCCAGCAGACGGATGATCAGGACAATAACCAAACCTGTAGTCGCAACAGGCGCCGGTCCGGTATCCGGGGCGGAAGATGTTGATTATAATGGGAATCACAACAGGTACGAACAGTCTTCCGGACCCTGGGTACAGATCTCCCGTTTAGGTATGCCGTTGACCAATGAGGCCGTCATTCCAATCGGTCATAAAGATCTCTGGAATCTTTTAACCCCGTATGAAGACTTGCCCAATATCAGGGTTTTCGGCCAGGCATTTTTCAACCCTGAACTGGCTTTATATATGGATGACACGTATTTTGGCGGAGCTGTCCCCGCATTGAAGAGTTTACGGATCCAACGAAATTCCCTTGGTGCATTCGGTTTTGGCAATCAGCAAAATGGATTATATGGGCTCAAAGGAAGTGCAGCCCTTAATGGCACTGCACTGGACGACGCCATTTTCGGAAAGTTATTGTTGCCTGGCCCCAATGCTCCCCGATCGGTGGACTTATGGCCGATCTTTCATACCGGTGTACCCAACCTGAGGCCTTATCAATTAGCCACAGGCAAAAAGGGCAATCCTTTGGCAGCCGGGAAACCTTTTATCAACAATTTCCTCCCCAACGGAGGGGATATGTTACGGTTAAATATGGCAGTCCCTCCTACCCCGCGCAATGACCCGAAATTCAGCGCACTCGGTTTGGTGCAGGCCGCAGTATTGGGATTGACCGATACTTTGTATAATAAGAATGCGTCCCTGCAACTCATTCCCAACATGGACGGTTTTCCTAATGGCAGAAGACTGGAAGACGATGTTACCCGGATAGAGCTTCAGGCCGTAAGCGGCGTCGTACTTGCCGCCATCGGCTTGTGGTATGACGACTATAAGGGCGGTGCCAATCCCGTCACTCCTGACCTGGTCAATGTGCTTACCTATAATACCGGGGTAAATGCCAATGACACCACCTTCAAAACCTCCTTCCCTTATGTACAAACGCCCTGGTCGGGATCCAATGCCTGTTGCGGGGTTCCTGCCTCAGGCGATAAGAGGAACGATGTGACCACCACAGTCGATGAATCCGATATCAATAAGGTAACTCCCGCCACTCTCGACATGGCTTCTCCGGATATTTTCCTTAGTTCCTCCCCTAATCCCTTTGTTGACAATAACATGATCAGGTATCATATTGTCGCCCCTTCGAAAATAACTATTGAAGTTTTCGATGCCGGCGGCAAACTGATGAAAGTATTGGTCAATGGAAATATGAACGCGGGAACCTATTCTGTACCCTGGAGTGCCTCAAGTATGGCCAAAGGAGTTTATATCATTCAGGCCATCAGAGATGGTAGCGTCAAGCAGAGTATCAGTGTGGTCAAAGAATAACAGCCACGCAATAAGAAACAAAAAAATTGGAAGGCCAGCTAAGGGACAATTCAAAGACCAGCAAACAAAAGAACAGAAAATAATAAAAAGCAGGCCTGTAAAGCCAAAACAGGCCTGCTTTAAAACCTTAATATCTACCTCGCCATGAAAAAACAATATGGGTATGCCATCACCATCCTTGCTTTTGCAGCAGTAGCCATCCTCCTTCTGTTGAAAAATAACCGGCAGGAAAATCAATTGGAGGATCTGCTCGACAGATCGGCGGTCATTCCGCAAAACAATGAATGGAATATACGCAAGGCCTATGCGTCCGCACTGAGGAGTAAGATACAAAAGGACCCATCGGATACGAAGTCGATCCTGGCGCTCACTACCCTTTTTATCCAGGAGGCCAGGATCACCGGCAATTATATGTATTATGACAAGGCGGCTTTAAAATGTACCAACAAGGTGCTGAAAATAGATTCTCTGAATTTTCAAGCCCTCACCTTTAAATCCCTGATTTATTTATCCCAACATCATTTTGCCGATGGATTAGCAATAGCCGAAAAAGCCCGGAAACTCAATCCTTATAATGCCTTCATTTATGGATTGTTAATAGATGGCAATGTGGAAATGGGCGCCTACGATTCAGCCATCGCCAATGCCGACCGGATGGTAGCCCTGCGACCCGATATACGGTCCTATTCACGGATCTCCTATTTACGGGAAATTCATGGAGATTATTCCGGATCGATAGAGGCCATGCAAATGGCCGTAAATGCCGGTGCTCAGGGTGATGAGACCACAGAATGGGCCAGGATACAGTTGGGCCGTTTGTATGAGAACACAGGAGATCTGAAGAACGCAGCTATGCATTATACGATAGCACTAGAAGAAAGACCAGGATATGCCTATGGACTGGCAGGCCTGGCCAGAATAGCTGTTGCCAATAAAAATTATTCAGGCGGCCTGACTTATTACCGGAAGGCCGATTCGTCTATCAATGATAATGGAATCAGAGAGGAATGGGCAGATACCTATACCCTGGCGGGAGAAAAAAGCAGCGCCGATTCCCTGACAGAAAAGGTAATAGCAGAACTGACCAGGGATGAGCAGGCCAGTCAGCAAAACGAAAATATCGGTCATTATGCCGACCGTGAACTAGCCTATGCCTATCTGAAGGTTAATAATTATAATAAGGCCCTGGAACATGCCTTGCTTGAATACAACCGGCGGCCCGATAATATCGATGTAAACGAGACGGTGGCCTGGACCTATTATTGCCGGAAAGAATATGCGCAGGCATTACCCTATCTTAAAGTAGCCCTGAGAACGCACAGTAAAAACCCCGTATTGCTTTGCCGCGCGGGCCTGATCTATGCCAAAGTAGGAGACAGGAGCCAAGCCAAAACTCTTTTACAACAGGGTCTGGCTGGCGATGCCAATATTGCCGGGTTATTGAAAAAAGAAAGCGCAGATAATCTCCGGTCCTTACAATAAGCAAAATATGCCCATTAAAAATATGCCCCGGAACAAATGCCTTCTTTCCAAACCATACTGCATCTTCCTTCTATTCCTGGCGCCGGTAGTTTTGTTCCCGACGACCGGATTCGCACATACCATTAACTATGTTTTGGAAAAGGCGCCAGCATCCGATGTAGTCTGGTTTTATCTGAAACTGGGTGTACTTCATATTATTCCTTATGGTGCCGATCATATTCTTTTCGTAATAAGTCTTTGCCTGCTTAGTACAAAGATCAAAACTATTCTCTGGCAGGCGACAGCCTTTACCGTTGCTCATTCCGTTACACTCGCCATGAGCATGAAGGGCATACTAGTGGCGCCGGGAGCCATCGTAGAACCCATCATCGCCCTCTCGATCCTATTTGTAGCGATCGAGAACATGGTATTGAATGTATTGAAGCCCTGGCGGATAGCCATCGTTTTTGTTTTCGGCCTGATCCATGGAATGGGTTTTGCGAGTGCCCTCAACGAGATCGGTCTTCCCCGGAATAAATTTTATACCTCTATCCTGTCTTTTAATGCAGGAGTAGAGATCGGTCAGGTGATCGTTATAGCCTGTGTATACCTGCTTGTCATTATTCCTTTTGGTAAAAATCCAACATACAGGAAACGCATCGTTTATCCCTTTTCTGTCCTGATAGCCTTAATTGCCGCCTACTGGGTAATAAAAAGATCGATGTATTAAAAAAGGCCGGAAAAGACCGGCCTTCTAAAAGTCGTAACTAACAATAAATCTTATAATTCAAATAGTAGCTGCTCTTCATCGTTTCCCGCCTTCGGAATCTGACGGATAAAATTATCGTATCCTCTCTCATTTTCATGACTGCTGTACACCCCGTAGGCATCCTGGCTATACCCCGTCAACCCGTCGTTGGCCCGGATAATATACAGAATTTCCGTATCGGACGGATCACTGGCCCCTTCAAAACGGAAAGTCTTGAGGATTTCCAATTCATCTGGCTGGTACGTTTTCCCTTTGTTAGCCGTAAAACCTTCTTCCGTCCAGCGAAATTCATGATCCATATTGGCCATACGAAGCTTTTCCAGAATCTGGGATGACGTATTCATGGTTGTGGCTGTGGTTATCATAATTTTTTGTTTTATTAATCTGTTAAAAAATTAATCCATAAAAAAACTCTACTTCCAAACTATTGAAAATACCATGCCATTCTGGTATTTATTCGCGGCACTCCATCCCGGGACTCTATTGACCGCTCAAACCGGTTAATGTCCCGGTATTCAGATTTAGTGATGATCCTCCGCTACCCGGCATGCTGATAATCGAGGGAATTGGGGGTATACTGTTGCCTTTTTTCCTCAATTGGGGAACCATTAAGCGAGCTCATTCAGGCAATTGAAGATTGCGAATGCATTCGGATCAGCAGAAAAGATCTGTTTACCGTTCTGGCAGAGTTTCCGGAATTCTATCATCATTACTTTGAACTGGCCGAAAGAGGTTTTGCATTACTGGAAGAAAGGTTTGGCCCGCAAAAATTACGCAATAAAAGAAAAAAAGGGTTGCAAGATGAATAAACAAAAAGTCATAATACATTAATAATCAATTTTTTATTTTATTTATTTAATCAAATGATTAAAACACTTGATTAAATAAATAAAATCTCTTTACCTTTACATCCAAAACCAAAAGTTTGTAATGGCAAAAAAAACAATAGATCAAACTGCGGAGGAAAAGATCAAGGAGGCGGCCAGGAAGATCTTTACCAAAAATGGATATGCAGCAACCCGAACAAGGGATATTGCAAAAGAAGCAGGGATCAATCTTGCCCTGCTAAATTATTACTTCCGTAGTAAGGAAAAACTGTTTAACCTGGTGATGCTCGAGAACTTCGAGCAGTTTGTAGATGGAGTCCGAACCCTGTTCAACGATAAGGAAAGTTCGCTGGAACAAAAAATAGACTCCCTCGTCGAGTTTTATATCAATCAACTTCATACCAATCCCGATCTTCCATTATTTGTTTTAAACGAGATCCGCACTAATCCCAAATCATTAACCACCAAAGGTTTTTCCAGGGATATTCTTTTAAACTCCTATTTCGTACAGCAACTCAGGGAAGAGCTCAAACGGCAAAAAAAAACAGACCTGAACCCTCTTCACCTCGTAGTGAATATTTTTTCCATGACAATTTTTCCGTTTGTTGCCGCGCCATTGATAACCAGGGTAGGTAATCTGACCGATCAACAATTTTCGGGTATAATGGAAGAACGTAAAAAGCTGATTCCCCAATGGATCAAAAAAATGATTTTCGATAATTGATAAAAAGGCAATTACAAAAAATTTTATACCGGCTTTAATCAAATGATTAAATCGTGAATTTAAAAGTCAACAATATGAAACGGATTTACATCGGTAATCAATTGGCCCTGCAGTTGGTGCTGGCTGTCGCCCTGCTCCTGGCCGGTTCTTCCGGACAAGGACAAGGCCAAGGCAATGGCCGGGGCAATGACCAAAACAATAACCCACAGAAGGAACAAAGCAGGGAACTCACGTTGGAAGAATGCTACACACTCGCCAGACAGAATTATCCCCTGATCAAACAACGGGAATTGATCATCAGGACGAGAGAATATTCCATTGAAAATGTTTCAAAAGGATATTTGCCACAAGTCAGCTTTTCCGGGCAGGCAAGCTATCAGACCCAAACTATCGCCTTTCCCTTTAATCTTCCGGGCGTACAATTCCCTGCTTTTAGTAAGGATCAATACAAACTCGTCGGTGAAATAGATCAGACTATCTACGATGGCGGAACGCTTAGACACGAGAAAGAAACAAAAATGGCAGATCAGAACATCCAGTTGCAAAACCTGGAAGTAGATCTGTATACCCTGAAAGATCGGATCAACCAGTTATTTTTTGGTGTCCTGTTGATTGACAAACAATTGCAACAAAACGAGCTGCGAAGATCCGATCTCCGGAGCGGTCTCGAAAAAACCCAGGGAGCCATCGATAACGGAACGGCATTCCGCAGTAGCGCAGATGAACTAAAAGCGGAAATATTCAAATCAGATCAGCAAAAAACAGAGTTACTGGCTTCCGCCAAGGCTTACCGGAAAATGTTGTCCCTTTTCATTAACAAGCCCCTGGACGAACAAACACTACTGGCCGCCCCATCCCCTGTCAGTACGCAGTTCACGTCTACTGCGGATATTAAAAGGCCGGAACTTGCCCTTTTCGATTACCGTAAGAAACTCTTCGATATACAGGAAGAACAACTACGGACAAATCATCTCCCGAAGATCAATGCCTTTGTACAAGGCGCTTATGGCAGACCAACGCTGAATTTCATAAGCAATGAATTCGGGTTCTGGGCACTCGGGGGCATCCGGCTCAGTTGGTCATTATCCGGTTTTTATACCAATAAGAACGATAAAAGGTTACTAACGCTTAACCGCAACAATCTCGATATTCAAAAAGAAACATTTTTATTCACTACCAATCTTA
>NZ_JBTLQH010000081.1:0-11358 GCF_054461575.1 Flavitalea flava | reverse complement strand
CTGGCGACCATAACCGATAGAAAAAATGCCGTATCTTCGGCAGGCAACAGCTCTTTGATAGATCATTTTGATGCCGATATTGCCAGCGCCCAGGATTATTATCCTTTCGGGATGCAAATGCCAGGGAGAACGTATAGTAGTGGTAGCTACCGGTATGGGTTTAATGGGAAGGAACAAGATCCGGAAGTTAAGGGGAGCGGTGCACAATACGATTATGGGTTTAGGATTTATGATCCTCGAATTGGGAAGTTTTTATCAATCGATCCCCTTTTTAAAGAATATGCACAATTAACTCCATATCAGTTTGCCAGTAACACGCCTATTTTTGCAATTGATAGAGATGGAAAAGAATTTGAGCCTTATTGGGCTTCAACAAAAACACATGACATTCTCGACTACGAAAGGGAATTGTATAAAAAAGACCCTCAACATGCCGCGCAGATAATTTTTCATAATAAAGTAAATGCCTTTTTATTTGTAGGCGGAGCATTAACGGCTGGATTTGGTGCTTCATTATTTGCAACTGCCGGAACAACTGCTACACTGACAAACATTACTGCTGGGGCTGTAACCTCCTATGCTACTTATTCAGTTGCCGCTGCAAATGTTGGGGCTTTTGTTATTGAGTTACTAAATCCTGACCCTAATGGAACTCCTGGTTTAGAGTTTGCCCAGGGCGACGAAGTCGCAAGAGGATTAAAACTTTTATTTAAACAAAATGCAGCACCATTAATTCTTCCGCTAGAAAAATTTATTGTCAATACAACCAAGCTCGATTATTTGTTTGGAAAACTGGAATATCAGAATTTGAAAGGTATAGAATTGGATGTATATGCAAAAAATGTAGGTCGTACAGTTGAATCTTTGATTCATAACCAAGATAGGGCAGCAAGTATGGCAAAAGTGTTTGAATATTGGGGTATTAAGGATAATAATGAAGGGTTTTCACGATTGACAGAATTATTTAATATGGGCTTAAATGGGAAAGTGATTTCTTCGAAAATTAATGAATTTGGAACCACAATTACAAAGGAATTATCGTTGGTATTTACCGCTGGAAAGAAAAAAGGCCAGGATGCTGGAAGTATTCAAATTAGTTACTTTTATCAAGGGAGTAATATGAACCTTACGCCAGAAATATCTTCCGTAATACCTAAATCCGCAACGACACCTTAAAAATAAAATATGATAATTCCATTGATACATTATGTAAATCGAAAAGAATTTGACGAGGCAGAAGGCGTTTATAAGATAATTTCAGATTCCAATACTAACACTCATGTTTATTTTGAGTTAAAAAATAAAAAATACTATATTGGTTATTCAAGTAGTGATATAATTAAAGTGGATTTGATAATTCTGGCTAAAGAAGAGTATTTATTAATTGGGGTGGATTTAAAAGTTGTAGTATTGAGTATTTCAAATGGAAGTGTTTTGTTTTCAATTGGTTTATTTAGTTATTTTAAAGGGTTTAAAGATAATAATGAAATTACTTTTACTATTTTTTCTGAATTGGAAGATATCATAGTTAATAAGAATGGTTTGAGTATTAGTCAGATTGTTTCACATGATTTGGACTTTTAATTTAGATAAAGGATCTTTAGCGTCTCATTTAATCCTCCAGATTTTCAACGCGGAAAAAAAAATGGCGGTCGTAGAAAATCTATTTTCGGATTAATATTCAAAATTTGGCCATTGGTTGATATCATTTCGACTGTTGCTCCATATATTTACAAATAAAAATTTCATTCTTGGTAAATAAAGGTTAACCCCTTTATTTAAGAAAGTCGGATATACTTTGGATGATGCGATCAATAGGATACGCTTGCTCTCTCTTCATCCTACATTGCAAAGGAATTTGAATGGTTAGCAGTGACTTCTTTTCCTTTTTTCGAAAATTCGATTTCTATAATAAAAATCCCTAGATGGCTATCAGCTTAAAAACGGTTAATGCTGAAAAGAATTTTAAGTTTGCCAATATATTTGAAAACATTAAAGAACTCGGCGCCCTTAAAAGGGCAGGTTCAAATGCGCAATACGGAAGGGGATTTAAGTTGCCGCTTATTATATATAATCAAGTCATATCAATAATGGGGGCTATTGGTAAAACTATTAATGAAACTTTTGCATGGATAAAAAACAAGGATGAAGCCGTAAGATGAGTTGCTGCAATACCAACAAAACAATAAAAAATGCTTAAAGAGCTGGATGTAATTAAAGCAAATAGGGAAATGAGTGAACAAGTGCCTAAAGGCACAAAAGGGGTGATTCATCAGATTTATCTCAATCACCCAATCTTTTATTTAGTTGAATTTATTGATAACGAAAATAATACTATTTGCATCCTTGAAGTAAGCGAAAAGGATATAGAGTTGGTTTGATAAGGACTTTTTAGAATAATTGTGGGGTTCGGTGAAAGCCGGCCCCGCAATTTTTTTACAGATACCCGTTAAGGTGTGATCGCCCATCTATTTAAACTGGGACATAAGCTGAATGTTACTTTCACGCCTGCCCGCATTCAGGGTCTCCTACTAATCTTTACAATATTGTTTTCAGCAGGATGCTACACCGAAGGGCATCCTGGCTGCTATATGCTCAAAGCGACATTGCTTTTTCGAGCTAATTCAAATGCCGATATTGGCTTGGCTGAATACCCTACCCCTCCTTGGCTATAGCTCTCGCTAATGAGAAAAACTGGTCGCGATGAGCAGGATAGCTGCAAACAGGATGCCGAGTGGAAATGAGGAAAGCAAAGTGTGGTATTCGGAAAACTGTGGTAGCATACCGATGTGGCGGCCTCGCGTGAGGGATTGGACCGAAAAGCTCGGAGCCTATGCAGGATGGACGGTGAGGACTTGAAGGGTAAAGCTCGACCCTTGGGGCACGCCCGATGGAGGACATATATGACATTCATGGTAATGTAAATACGCTTATTCGTTCAGTTTATAATACTCCCCCTTATGACTATTATCCCAACACCAACCGTATGCAACACATAGGTGACAATCCCGGTTATACGGCAAACTATACGGAAGATATTGATAACCAATCGGCAGCTGAAAACTACAAATACGATAAGATAGGCAACCTGGTATTCGATGATGCGTCAGACATCACCAATATTGAGTGGACGGTATATGGAAAGATAGCGGCCATTACCAAGAGGACCGGAAGTAACCTTTCATATACCTATGATGCAGGAGGTAACCGGATCACCAAGACGGTAGGCAATGTCACCACCGTCTATGTCCGGGATGCCCAGGGAAATGTAATGAGCGTATATCAGCAAACGGGCAGCGCTGCATTTCAACAGACAGAGACACATTTGTATGGAAGCAGCCGGCTGGGAGTAAGCATACGATCCGGAGCATCGATGTTATTCGGAAAGTGGGTGATAGCTTTGCTTTTTGAAAAACAGTAAGCATGAAACAAGCCAAAAGAGAGTCATTGCCGGCAGGACGTCAGTCCTTAAATAAGCAGGAGAGATTTTCCGCTATAGAGCAGTTTGAGCAAGCGGGTAATATCAGTGTAAAGGAGTTTGCCGCAGCCTTCCAGGTATCGGAGGCGACCTTCTACAACTGGCGCAAGCAGTATCGGGCGAAGAAGTTGCAGCAGCTTCCTGCGGCTGGTTTCATCCCGGTAGATAGGTCGGAAGTGCAGGGTCCGCAAAACCAGGGCCGGATATTTGCGGAGTTCCGCGGTATCGTCTTTTATCAACGGGTAGAGCCTTCCTACCTAAAATCCCTCTTATAAGTATGCTATCTTTAACGGGTTATCGCTTGGTGCTTTGGAACGGAGCAACAGACATGCGGCTAAGTTTTAACGGCTTGTCCGGACTGGTCGTTAATGAGATGAAGGAAGATCCGTTTCAGTATGGAACACTATACGTGTTCTTCAACCAGCGGCGAACGCAAGCTAAAATGCTTGCCTGGGACGGAGACGGCTTTAGCATTTATTACAAGCGACTTTCCAGGGGCAGTTTTGGCGCCCCGGTGTATGATCCGGCCAGCCGGATGATGCTATTAGAAAAGAAAGATCTGTTATTGATCCTGGAAGGTGTTGAGGTCCGATTCCGAAAGCGCTACAACCGGTCTGCCATGCGCCAGATGAGTTGAAAATAGTTCAAAAATAGTTCAATATATTTATACGTATGTCCTTATACGTTAGTATATTTGCTATCGTGAAGCCTGAGATCATATATACGCTCCCGGAAGCACTCCGACAAATCGCCGCCTTAGAGCTGGCGCAGGCTGACCTCTGCGACAGTCGAAACCAGGAACGCAATGTATTTACCCGCATTATACAGGAACTCACCTCAGAGACCAGCCAGCTTAAAGCAGACAAGCAGCAACTCGCTCGCTGGCTGTCCGCCGAGCAGGATAGAAGCATCGATAAAGATAGAACAATCACGGTATTGCAACAGCAGAATGAGCAATTGCGGCAACAACTGGCTGATCTTCAACAGAAAGTTGAAGATGGTTTGCGCAAAGAATGGCAATTGAAGGAATTGCAGACGATGTTATTTGGACAACGCAGTGAAAAGGTCATCCCCGAAACGGCCGCCACCCAAGCTGCCATCCAGCAAACACTGGGATCGGATTTTGATGCGGCGCAAGTGGAAGCTATTATTCAGGAGGCGGTGGCGCCGATGTCCACAGAAAGTGTGGCCAAAGCCATCCTGAAAACCAGCCGCAAACGCAAACGCCACCAGGCACATAAAGGCAGACGGGCCATCCCTACTCATATAGAAACAGAAAAGGTCGTCTTTGACCTTCCCGGCGACAAGACCGGCCTCAAGCCGATGGGGAAAAAAGTATCTGTCTATTATGATTTTGTTCCCGGCAAGCTCATTAAAAAGATCGAAGAGCATCTCCAATACATATCTCAGGACGGAGAAACGATCCTGTGTACACCGGTGCTGCCGCGCATGATCGAGAGAGGTACAGTGAGCAATAGGCTGCTCGCGCATCTGCATAGTGAGCGGTTTGTCTATTATATGCCCTACTACCGGCAGTTGCAGCGCTTTGAGCGGATCATGGGATTCTCCTTTGCCGCCTCAACGGTCGATCATTGGGAGGAAGTTTGCTATAAAAAGCTGAAGCGCCTCTTAAAGCTGTTAAAAAAGATGATCCAGCGAGCCGGGTATATAAAGGCCGACGAAACCTCTCTGAAATATCTTCATGACGTGGGTAAGGGTAAGGCTGCCACCGGTTGGCTCTGGGTATTTCTGGCTCCGGAACTAAAACTCATCCTCTTCGAGTTTGATCCTACCCGCGCACACCAGGTACCACAGGAAATATTGAAAGATTTTAAAGGCGACCTTCAGGTAGATGGCCTGTCTTCCTATACGGCTGCTTTTAAGGACAATGACGACGTTACTTTATTAGGCTGCCTTGTACATATACGCCGAGGGTTCCAGAAGGCCCAAAAGCAAAATAAATCCCTGGCGGGTGAAGTGCTCACTTACTTTAATATCATCTACAAGATTGAAGCGTATGCGGATAAGCAAAAGCTGAATGATGAGCAACGGCTGGCGCTGCGTAAGAAATACACAAAACCTTTCCTGGATAAAATAAAGACCTGGCTGTTAGAGCAACAGTCGAAAGATCCTGTTCCGGATACCCCAATGGCCAAAGCCATCACCTATGCGCTCAACCAATGGGACCGGGTGCAGCGATTTACAGAAGTGGCCACGGTAGATTTGGATAATAACTCGGTCGAGAGAGCTATCCGGCCCATTACCCTTTTCAGAAAAAACTCCCTGTTCGCCAGCAATGCCCATGGCGGTGAACGGGCGGCCCTTTATTATTCGCTAGTCGAGTCCTGCAAGCTGAACGGTATTGATCCCTTCGAATACCTGCACGATGTATATAATCGACTCCACGATTGCCCGGCTGGCGAGCTGATTCATTTACTGCCGCCTTATTGGAAGCCGGCTCCCTCCTCCAACTAACCCCCATCGATAAAAGAACTTTATTACCTCACTTACTGTTCTGAGGCAAATGTAAGCCCTCCAGTGTTCCATTCAAAGATGCTCCGGATCGTATGCTTACGGCTGGGAGTCTTAAAGGCGCTCACCGTGACTCCGGTTGCCGTGAGCATGGGTACAGGCTCTTTATATGGCACTCCCTTGCTACGAACCTTTACCAGAGGAGAAAAGCAGTATGAGCTGGGCAACCATTTGGGGAACGTCCTGGCGATCATAACCGATAGAAAAAATGCCGTATCTTCGGCAGGTAACAGTTCTTTGATAGATCATTTTGATGCCGACATTGCGAGCGCCCAGGATTATTATCCATTTGGGATGCAAATGCCGGGGAGAACGCATAGTAGTGGTAGCTACCGGTATGGGTTTAATGGGAAGGAGAATGATAATGAGGTGAAAGGGGTAGGGAACGAGATTGATTACGGTATGCGGGTTTATGATCCCAGAGTTGCGAGGTTTTTGAGTTTGGATCCTATTACAAAAAAGTATGCAGAGCTAACACCCTATCAGTATGCAAGTAATAGCCCTATTACATTTATTGACCAAGACGGATTGGAATTTGTATTTAAAATGCCGGATGGAAGGCTTTACTTTCAACCTCCTTCCGACCATAATCGGATCCCAATACCTACAGGTGCTATTCCTATACCCGTGAATATGGGCGGATTTTCTCATAACCGCTTATTTGATGGGATAACAAATAATATTGTCATCCTTCTTACACCTCCTTTGGAAGGAATAAATACTTTCGTTGGGGGAAGAAACGTACGTCGAAAAACCACTTTTGAAATTCAGAATGGGAAAGGAAAATTAGTAACGAATACTACCTTTGAAAAAGGGACCCCAGGGGATTATATTGAAGCAGGCATTAATGTATTCAATTTTGCGACTTTATTTAACGGCGAGAGAGAAGGAGGTGGAAGTGGCATGCACGGAGAACCTACTCCAGGCTTTCATGGTGAAACTGGACCTGGAGCCCCAAAACTAAATATCCCTGCTATAGCAGAGACTAATCTTTTAGCAGGGAAAGCCCAAGCTACAGCAAATGGTGGAGAGGGAGTCGCAGTTAATTATGAAGGAGCAGAAGTGCCAATTTACAGGGGAGGGGAGAATTTCGATTTGAAATCAGGAGAATATAGGGCAACTCCAAATGGCAAATATCCCGCAAGAGGATTAAGCTTAGATGTGAACCCAGTAAATTTGCAAAAGTTTGGGGGCGCGAACAAAATCATATCTATTCCAGAGGAATTGCAAATTATTCCTACTCCATCGACAATTAATCCCGGCCATTTTGATATTATTCCAAAAGACACAAAGATGTCTGCTGAGAATTTCCAAAAGCTATTGAATGAAATAAAAACAATACCAGTTAAGAAATAAAAAGAAAATTATGCAAAAAGTCATTCATTTTTTAAATGGGAATAACATATTAATGGAGGACCATTATATGCAAAAGGGGTATAGAGATGACATAATTGTTGAAATAGATAAATTATTTTATGAAGTATATTTTTTTTCTGAAGGAGTGTTGAAATATGAGATGACAAATGATGGATATTTTTCCCTTCCTGGAATAATCATTATTGATGAAGTCAATACAAAGGGAATCATTAACGCAATTAATATTCTAATTGAAATGAAATACTTTGAAAGTTTTAAAGGCAAGGAAGAAATCCCTTTAAACTCAAGGTTTTTACAAAAATGGCATCAAGTTATTGGCCCTGAATTTACTCTCGAGACCTTGAGTTCATTTGCTCTAGATTAGCTAAAGATATAGGGGCATCATATATTTTTCCAGCTCAAATGGCTATTGGTGGCGCATTTTCCAGAATAAACATTTCGGAAAGATTTACTCTAAAGCCAATTAATGGAGAACGGCCAATATTAAATTCACGATATATACTCGAAACACATTTGGCTCAACTTTAAGTTGCTGGTTTAAGAATACCATTGCCAAATCCAGATGCTATGAATTTTTCCCATACAGTTTTAGGAGGTAAACTTAGGCCTACAGGAGAATATTATTTACAGTCAGCCACTTTTACCGGCAAATCTTTTCCCTTAGCAAATTCAAAGTTAGTTCCTCTAAGTAGAGTTGATTGGTATCAAAATTGGATGTGCTTGCTCTCTCTTCATCCTACATTGCAAAGGAATTTGAATAGTTAGCAGAGACTTCTTTTCCTTTTTTCGAGAATTCGATTTCTATAATAAAAACCCCTAGAAAGCTATCAGTTAAAAACGATAATGCTGAAAAGAATTTTAAGTTTGCAAATATATTTGAAAACATTAAGGATCTCGGCGCCCTTAAAAGGGCAGGTTCAAATGCGCAATAAGGAAGGAAATTTAAGTTACCCCTTATAATATAATCAAGTCATATCAATAATGGGGGCTAATGGTAAAACTATTGATAAAACTTTTGCATGGATAAAAACAAGGATGAAGCCGTAAGATGAGTTAATGCAATACCAACAAAACAATAAAAAATGCTTAAAGAGCTGGATGTAATTAAAGCAAATAGGGAAATGAGTGAACAAGTGCCTAAAGGCACAAAAGAGGTGATTCATCAGATTTATCTCAATCACCCAATCTTTTATTTAGTTGAATTTATTGATAACGAAAATAATACTATTTGCATTCTTGAAGTAAGCGAAAAGGATATTGAGTTGGTTTGATAAGGACTTTTTAGAATAATTGTGGGGTTCGGTGAAAGGCGGCCCCGTAATTTTTTTACAGATTCCCGTTAAGGTGTAATCGCCCATCTATTTAAACTGGGACATAAGCTGAATGTTACTTTCACGCCTGCCCGCATTCAGGGTCTCCTACTAATCTTTACAATATTGTTTTCAGCAGGATGCTACACCGAATGGCATCCTGGCAGCTATCATGCTCAAAAGCGACATTGCTTTTTCGAGCTGATTCAAATGCCGATATTGGCTTGGCTGAATAACCACCCCTGCTTGGCCACAGCCATAGTTGATGAGAAAAACTGGTCGCGTTGAGCATATAGCAGCCAGGAAAATGCCGAGCGAGCTCTAAGAATTATTGCTCCCAAAGTAATGTCTGAAGAGTTTCGCGTGAGGGATTGGACCGAAAAGCCCGGAGCCTGTGCAGGATGGACGGTGAGGACTTGAAGGGTAAAGCCCGACCCTTGGGGCACGCCCGATGGAGGACTTGTATGGCATTCCTAGTAATGTAAATACGCTTATTCGTTCAGTTTATAATACTCCCCCTTATGACTATTATCCCAATACGAATCGTTTGCGGCATATAGCGGATAATCCCAGTTATACGGCAAACTATACGGAAGATATTGATAACCAATCGGCAGCTGAAAACTACAAATACGATAAGATAGGCAACCTGGTATTCGATGATGCGTCAGACATCACCAATATTGAGTGGACAGTTTATGGAAAGATTGCTGCTATAACGAAGAGGACTGGAAATAACCTCACATATACCTACGATGCTTCCGGTAACCGTATCTCTAAGACAGTTGGCAATGTGACGACTGTTTATGTACGGGATGCCCAGGGAAATGTCATGAGTGTGTATCAGCAAACGGGTAGTGCAGGATTTCAACAAACCGAAACGCATTTGTATGGAAGCAGCCGGTTGGGAGTCCTGAAAGGACTCACCGTAGTTCCCACGTCGGTGAGTATGGGTACCGGCTCTCTATATGGCACTCCCTTGCTCCGGGCCTTTACTCGTGGCGAAAAACAGTATGAGTTAGGCAACCATTTGGGGAACGTCCTGGCGACCATAACCGATCGGAAAAATGCTGTATCTTCGGCAGGCAACAGTTCTTTGATAGAGCATTTTGATGCCGATATCGCCAGCGCCCAGGATTATTATCCGTTCGGGATGCAGATGCCGGGCAGGACCTATAGTAATGGAAACTACCGATATGGGTTTAATGGGAAGGAAAATTCAAGTGAGGTAAATGCCTCAGGAAATTCTTACACTGCAGAATTCTGGGAATATGATTCTCGAATAGGACTTCGGTGGAATACAGACCCTAAACCTACTGTGGGTGTCAGTCCATATTCTGCATTTTTTGGAAATCCCATATTATACAACGATCTGCTAGGAGATTCGACAGGAGGCCCAGGAACGGGGTTTTTTAAAAAGGACAATACCAATTATAAATTGGATTATAACCCGGTATTTAGTGCTCCTAATTTCTTCGAGGGGTTGGGGAATGCTGTTACAAACACGATGAATTTTGTATCCAACGTTACGGTTGGTCCATTATCCGAGGGGGCTAAAAATATAAATAATTATTTTGCCGGCGGATATAAAGAGTCTACTACCAATCCAATTCAAAGTTTTATTGATTTTACTAGCATAGATGGTGAATATAGAACCCATACTTCAATTAATCAGCAATTAAAAGACTTTGGTAATGCGTTTACTGATCTACATACCTATGAGCTTCCTGCCCAGCTGGCAATTGGAGGTGCGTTTTCCAGAATAAATATTGCAGAAAAATTTACGCTTAAGAGTACAAGTTTCGTAGAGGTTAACGAGACTCTCAGGACAAATGAAATACATTTTATGCAAAGCAGCATAAAAAATACCACAGGAGAATTTACAGTACTAGGAAATGCTGAAGCATTAAAAGCAGGAACTTTAAACCCTGGAGTATTGAGAATGAATGTTTGGAAAGATGCAAACGGAAAGATATGGACTCTTGACCATAGAAGGTTAGCTGCATTTAAACTTTCGGGCATACCTGAAGCGCCTATTCAATGGGCTAATCCAAGTGGTCAAATGTGGAAAATGACAACTCCTAATGGAGGGACATCAATACGGTTGAAATTAGGTAATGGACATAGTAGGATTGTTAAATAATGAAAAATAATAATTATGCTAGAAGTAGAAAAAATTGCTCAAAGCGTAGATTCAAAAGAAGATTTTATAAAATTTGTTGGAGCTTTAATTATGGACTTTAAAAGCAATCCAGATACTTGGGAAAATAAAAATCTCGATAATTATCTGGAGGCCGTTCAAAGTTGGACAGAGGATATGGAGGGCTATTACATAAATAATAACATCCCCTGCCCTGAAAATATAAGCTGGAAAATTTTTACTGATATTCTTATTGCTGCGAAAATTTATGAATAAGTATTGGCTTATATAACACTCCCCATTTTCGAGACCAAAAGGTTAGGATGTTAAGTTAAGATTTGCCTTTGAACATTCATAGATCAAGCTGCATTTTTTAGGTGTTCCTGGTATCGGTTATTGGGTGATTGCCGGGTGGTATGATGCGTTTTGTCGTTATAGTAGGCAATGTGGTTTTGAACTCCTTCATAAAGTTCAAAACCATCATCTGCCGGGCACAAAAAGATATAATCGTATTTTAGAGA
>NZ_JBTLQH010000080.1:0-13253 GCF_054461575.1 Flavitalea flava | reverse complement strand
CAAAATTAACCATTGGGCGGTTCTTCGGAGCTGCCCTTTTTATTTTTAAACCCCGACTTTAGTCGGACAATAGTGATAAAAAATATTAAAAATTAAAATGTGGAGTCCGTAAAATTATTCAGTATAAGTACAGGCAATTTTTTTCATAAGCATTCTTTAAACAAAAAAAAGTATGAAGCATTTACTTTATTCATTGATCACAATTTTTATCGTCACCTCCTGTAATAGTCAGAACAGTGCCATATCACAAGCGAAGGAAACTCAGGCCGCAATCACTACAATTAAGCCTGGCACTATGCAGGCTGCAGAAGGCGGCTGGATGATGACTGCCAAACTAAATGGTAAAGACTGGAAAGCCTCTTCTCTTATGCCGCCTAAAGCAGCGTCAAGGATAATTGGATATTACCATGATGAATATATTGGCCTGCCGTACAATAATCAATATTTGGTTGCCGGTAAAAAAATAGCACTTGGTGAAGGGGAAGCAGTAGATATTTCTTTTCCCGGCATCGGCCTTGCCATCACAAAAAAAGGCGAAATGGAAATTACAAAGGTTGCTACTGGTTGGGCAGAAGGTACATTTTATTTTACAGCCACTACATCAGGCACTGCTAAAATGGTGGAGGTAAAAGATGGATTTTTTAGAATAAAAATAAAGTAGAAAAAAATTTCCGTCCTGCTCTTCCCGGCTTGTTGCAAGGCAGGCAACGAACACTTGGCTTGATTAAAAAAATTATGTATGAACCGAAACCAATTTATTACAGCGATCATTGCGGCAATCGCCACACCTTTACATCTATTCCCGAAAAATAAAAATATAGGTATGAGTATGGATAAAGGATTTAAAGTGCCGGCCGGCGAAGGAAGGAAACATGGCCACATAAAATTAAAAGGGGTAAATGCCAATGTGCTGGATTTAAAAATTTCAGGCAGCGATTCAAACGGAGGAATAGCTATCTTTGAGCAAACCTCTCTTTCGCAAGGAAAGGGAACTCCATTACACGTGCATCATTTTCAAAACGAAATATTTTATGTATTAGAGGGTAACTATTTTTTTAAAGTAGGCGATGATGAATTTCATTTATCCGCAGGTGACTCTATTTTTTTACCACAAAAAACTCCACATGCCTGGACGCAGGTTTCTGCACTTGGCAAAATGGAAGTTATATTTCAGCCGGCAGGAAAAATGGAACAATTTTTTGTAACGTTAGCAGCTTTAGATCACGAACCAACCAAACAAGAGATGGCGAAAATTTTCACGGATAATGAAATGGAGATAGTGGGAACGCCCTTAGAAATTATGAAGTAAGTAGTTAGAAGCTAACCCTGGAAGCATTTTCATTATGGGTGCATTCCAAATTCTTTCGTAATATTATAATGTAAATATATGAAGGAGATTCAACTTTATAATCTGAATTAACTTTAAATAATGAGGATTTACTCAAGTGTTACATTATTTATCTTTTTTACATTTTTAGGACAAACTGTAAACGCACAGCAACAGGCTTATTTTAATAACCTTACAGAAAAAGACGGTTTAAGCAACAACACTGTCACCTGTTTTTACAAAGATAAAACCGGTTATATGTGGATTGGCACCGAAAGCGGGCTGAATCTGTATAACGGTAATAGCTGGAAAATTTATAAACCTTCATTGTATAAAAAAAATTATTTATCTAACGGCTTTATTACTGATGTAGAGCAGGATGCAAAGGGCAATATATGGGTATGTACCAGAAAAGGATTAAACCGTATTGATGTAGCTGCAGATACAACGGAAGTTTTTTTGCCGGGAGATTCCATAAACGATAATAGCATTCCCAGCGATTTTATATGGGATGCTTATCCTGACAATGATACCAGTATCTGGATAGCGGCAGATGCAAAAGATTTTTGCCGTTATAATCCGTTAAAAAAAATATTTCATTATTACAATTTCAGAGAGCACCTCGGCAAAAATAATATTGAAATTAATTCGGGGTATCATTCCATTTTTCGTATACTTCCAAAATCGGCCACAGAGCTTTGGTTAGCCACAACGGATGGTATTTTCAGTTTTAATAAACAAACAGGCGCCTTTACATTGCAGGCCGCCATACCATTAAGTTATATTACATTTTTTTATTTTGATGAACAGTTTAATAAACTTTTTTGTGCTGACCAGGAAAGTAAATTATACTGCTTTGACCCTTCAAAAAAAGAAATGACGGCTGTTTCATTACAAAGAAATAAGCACACAGGAAAATTTATTCCACCATATAGCCAGGATGAAAAACTAGTCTTTGTTCCGGCAAAAGAAGGCCTGGCAGCCATTAACGAAAAGAATGAAGTGCTGTATTTTTTAGCTGGAACTGCAGGTAAAGAAAATGATTTATTGCCGGGAAAAGTAAATTGCATTTACAAAGACAGTCAGCATATTACCTGGGTTGGCACCATGAATGGCGTCAGTAAATTCATTCCTGTCTTAAATAATAACCTGCACCTTTCCTTTCCAAACAATCTTTCTGTTCAACCTGACCTTACCCTCAAAAATTTTATGTATCACCAGTCGGTTGATCAATGGCTTATTACCTCGTGGAAGGATAATACAATTTTTGTGGTGGATAATAAAGCAGGAATAATAAGTAATCTGCAAAAGCCGGCTGCTTATAGCCATGATACCTGTTATGCATTTTACTCCCGTAATGCAGATTCCATTTTTATGCTGTCCACCGGTTCATTACTATCATATAATTACAGGTTTAACAAGTGGGATAAGATTATGCTCCCATCGCCTTATAATAAAACGATTGTTACCTCAATGGCTATAGATGCCGCAGGTAATTACTGGATTACTAACATACGCAACGAATTATTTGTCTATACGCCCAAAACCCGAAAAATATGGGTGCCGTTGAAAGATGATATTGGCCTGAATGCGACCCGTTGCCTGGTTTCAGATGTGCAGAATAATTGTATGTGGATCGGCACATCAGGTTATGGATTGATCAGGTATAATTTTTATAATAATAAATTTAAGTTTATCAAAACAAATAATAAAAGTAAAACTGCCCTGCATTCTTACATCATAAATGAAATTGTACCTGATGGTAAAGGAGATATTTGGGTGGCGACATTTGAAGGCGGACTGGCAAAATATCAAACATCCCTTAGACCCGATAAGGGCTTTACCACCTATGATATATTTTCTGGCCTGCCTGATGATAATGTATACAGTGTGGCGGTGGATGAAAAAGGAGGCGCATGGTTTACTACCATTAATGGTATTGGCCATATAAGTGCTGGTGGTACCTGGAAACGACTATATAATCAGCAGACCGGGTTGCCTTATTCAAAATTTCAGCAAAGTATTGTAGTGACGCAAGATGGAAAAATTGCCTCAGTAACCGACAATAATTTTATTTGTTTTAATCCTTCTGTCATCACCGCTTCCTATAATTATCCGGTAATGATTGATGCTATTTTTGTGAATGATACTATTACTGTGGCAAATGATCCGTTAAATAGTCAGCAAAAGTTCAACTACACAAAAAATGCTTTTACATTTAACTTCTCAGTATTGGATTTTATTTCCCCAGGCGCTGTGGAGTATTATTATATGCTGCAAGGTCTGGAAAGGGATTGGGTATTTTTCGGAAAACAACATAGTATCCGTTATTCAAAATTGCCGCCAGGCGAATATACTTTTAAGATAAAAGCTAAAAGAGAGAACGGCGGTTTTTACCCGCAGCAGGCAAATTTTCATTTTTATATTATGCCCCCATTTTGGCAAACATGGTGGTTCATTTCTTTGGTTGCTTTTGGTATCCTGTTACTGTTATACGGATTTATAAAATGGCGCATAAAAAGTATTAAGGCTGTGGCGGCTGAAAAGCTGAAAGTGCAACAAATGAATGCAGAACAATACAAAAATAAATTAGAGCTGGAGCAGATAATTAATTATTTTTCTTCGTCATTAATTGATAAAAGTACCGTGGATGCCGTGTTATGGGATGTGGCGAAAAATTTAATTGGCAGACTGGGTTTTGAGGATTGCATGATCTATTTATGGAACAGCGATAAAACTAAAATGATACAGCGGGCTGGTTATGGCCCCAAAGGTTCTATTGAAGAAATTGAAAAACATTTTTTTGATGCCAGCCCAGGGCAAGGAGTGGTGGGCTATGTAATGCAGGCTAAAGAAACAGTTTTAATACCGGATACTTCCAAAGACCCACGCTACCGGGTAGACAAAATGAAAAGGTGCAGCGAAATAACTGTTCCAATTATTTATAATGATAACCTGGTTGGTGTGATTGACAGTGAGCACGACAAAATAGATTTTTTTACGCAGCAGCACGTACAGGTGTTAAGCACCATTGCCACACTGATGGCCAATAAAATTAACTCGATAGAATCAGAACAATCCATGCTGCAAACAAAAATGGAGATCTTGGGCATCAACGAAAAACTGACAGCCGCAAAATTAGAAGCGCTGCGGAGCCAGATGAATCCTCACTTTATTTTCAACTGCCTCAATTCAATTGACAACCTTATCCAGAATAGTGAGAAAGATAAAGCCACGCTGTATTTATCCAAATTTGCCAAACTGATACGCTCTGTTTTGGAAACATCCAAAACAAATTTGGTGCCCTGCTGGAAGGATATGGAAACCCTTAAACTGTACATAGAACTGGAAGAGTTTCGCTACGACAAAAAATTTAGTTACACAATAAGTATTGATGATGAAATAGTAAACGGCGATTATAAAGTACCCCCATTAGTGATACAGCCCTTTGTTGAAAATGCCATTCACCATGGCCTGCTTAATAAAATTGATGCTGATAAAAAACTGATAATTGATGTATTTGCAGGAGAAAATTGTATTTGTTACCGCATTGAGGATAACGGTGTGGGTAGGGCAAAATCTGCGATTTATAACGAAATCAACAGGGCATCTCATCAATCGATGGGTATGCAAATAACCAATGACCGTATCAATCTTTTTAATCAAAATAAAAACGGCGCAATAAAAATAACTGACCTGCTGGATAGTTATAATACACCTTTGGGTACAAGAGTGGAATTGGAATTGCTGAATCAATCCTGACAAAGCTTAAATGACACTTTAGGTAAACGTGGGTTAGTCAGGCCATTAAAAAAAGGGACATTAAAATATTCAATATGCTGAGAGCAATAATCATAGACGACGAAAAAAGCAGCCGCAATGCATTGCAGCAGAAACTGGTTAATCATTGCCCGGAAGTAACTGTTATTGCGGAATGTGAAAATGGCGAGGAAGGAATTAAAAGCATTGAAGAAAATAAACCGGATGTAATTTTCTTAGATGTAGAGATGCCACGAATGAATGGTTTTACCATGCTGCAGCAACTAAAGCAACATAATTTTGAAATAATATTTATAACCGCTTATGATCACTACGCCATCAAAGCCATTAAATACAGCGCATTGGACTATTTGGTAAAACCAGTAGAAATAGCCGACTTACAATCAGCGGTGGAAAGAGCATCGGAAAAAAGGAAAAAAAACACCGGCAATATGGCCCTGGAAACATTGCTGCATAATTTAATCAATAAAGAAAAAGAACATCAGCGCATTGCAATACCGAGTATGGAGGGTTTACAGTTTGTAGAAACCCAGGATATCATTTACTTAGAGGCTGCCAGCAATTACACCAATTTTTATTTGAAAAATAATAAAAAAATAATCGTTGCAAAAACGTTGAAGGATTATGAAGAACTGTTGCCCTCCTCAATTTTTATCCGCATACACCACTCTCATATTATTAATACCAATTGCATAGAAAAATACCTAAAGGGCGATGGTGGCCAGGTACTGATGAAAAATGGCGCCACCCTTGATGTATCAAGGAGAAAGAAAGATGAATTTTTGAAAATAATTGGTTATGGTTTTTAAGGTAATTTTAGCAGACCCCATTAAGATTTCGCCGAATGCTGCTTAAACCCAATGCTCTCCCTGTCCTTCCCCGGTGCCTGAAAATGAATTTTGGTTTGGGTCTCATCCAGGGCGATAAGATCATCGGTATCTCCCAAAATCTCGTCGATAAAGCCGTACTGCCGGGCCTCCACGGAATTCATAAACCGGTCGCGGCGGAAAAGCTCTTCTATTTCCTCGCGGCTGTGGCCGGAAAACTTTCCCATCAGGTAGAAGATCTGGTTCTGCAACCTCTCCTGTTCCTTATACGCGATTCGTACGTCTTCGGTGTATCCTCTTGTTCCACCGCCGGTTGGATGCATGTGGATGGTTGCATGAGGTAGTGCATAGCGCTGTCCCTTCTGTCCCGCCGTCAGCAGGAATGTACTCATGCTGCCGCAAAAGCCCATCGCCACAGTGGAAACCGGGGACTTCAGCTTCCGCATGGTATCGTAGATGGCAAAGCCGCCATAAACGATACCGCCCGGGCTATTCAGATAAAGCATGATGGAATTGTTATTCTCGCTGTCCAGGTATAGCAGCTGTGCTACGATGAGGTTGGTCACGTTTTCGTCAATCGCAGTTCCCAGGTAAACAATCCGCTCTTTCAGCAGCAGGCTATAAATATCGTAGGCTCCCCGGGTCGCGCTATCGATGACGGTTGGGATGATCATATCAGGTGAATATTGTTTTTAATTGGTGGGCAAAATCCGTTTCCGTGAGCAGGCGCCGATAGATGCGCTCGAGTCTGTTACATGCTTCCCTCCGGGCATACCGACGGACCATTCGGTGAGCCGTGCGCTGTGCCTCCACCTTTTCGGCGAGCGCTTCATCCAGCAGGAGCCTGGCTTCAAATGCCCCCGCTTCTTCTTCACAGAGATGCCCGAACAGCCATTGGTCGATCAGGGATACCTCGTTGAGCTCACTACGCATAAGCCTGAGTTGATTTTATTTCCTCCCGCACCTTTTCCAGGCACTTGTATTTCTGGACGGTGGCCGATCTCCTTCCGTTAAAGCCAAATCGCGCTGCGATGTCCTGCATAGAGCAATTATCATAATAAAATGCCTTTAAAAGTTCCATGCATTTTTTCCCGCTCCTCACAAGGGACTCCATCAAGCTTTTCTCCCTTCCTTCTGTGTCTGTATCCTCCGGCTCCGCCGCTTCAAACCCTTCGGGCAGCGCCAGCATCGCCCCCATGCCTCGTGCATGCAGCCAGCAGATTTTTGCCGTGCCCAGCAGGTAAGCCTTTGGCGTGGAATGAAGACGTAGCTTTCCCACTCTTTCCTTTTCCATATAGATCAGCAAAGCATCATGAAAGGCGTCTTTCGCCTCTTCGAGGTTTCCACCCATACGCCGGATCATTCGTGCGAAGTCGGGGAAACCATTCCTATACAGACTGATGATAGGGTCCTCTAATTGTTTGGCCATTGCAAGTATCTTTTTAATAAGTGTCTAAAAAGGTAAGAAGATCACCCGGAAAAGAAAAAAATTTGGGCGCAACATGCCTTTTTACCACTTTTTTTTAGAAAGCTTAGATCCTAATCCAACTTCAAAGTCTCCTGATATAACCTTCTATATCCCGCCAAAACCCATGCAAAAAGACCAGTTTTGGCGGGATATAACTTATTATAAGTGGCCAAAACCGTATTTTAAAAACCAACTTCTGGCCGGATATAGTTTATTATAAGTGGCCAAAATCTTATCTTTACGCCTATGAATATTGTTATAGGCAGAGATAAAGAAAAAGAAACCCTTGATGAACTGCTCAAATCAAAAAGAGCAGATTTACTGGCCATCTATGGCCGCCGGCGTGTAGGCAAAACGTATCTTATCCAGACATATTTAAAAAACAATATCGTCTTTGGCCTAACCGGAATGCACCAGGCAACACTAAAAGAACAACTACAACAGTTTAGCCTAGCCCTGCAAAAAGCGAATGGATCTACACTGGCATTAAAGCCACCTGATAACTGGATCGAGGCTTTCGATGCACTCAGGATATATCTGGCAGGTAATCATGAAAAGAAAAAATCAGTAGTTTTTTTTGATGAGTTCCCATGGCTGGATGGGCGCAAATCAGGCTTCCTTTCTGCGTTTGAGCATTTTTGGAATTCCTGGGCTGTACAGCAACCTGATTTAATGGTAGTGATTTGCGGTTCAGCGGCATCATGGATATCTCGCAAAATTCTAAACAATAGAGGAGGACTGCATAACCGAATTACTGAAAAAATGCCATTGGATCCTTTTACACTGGCTGAAACAGAAGCCTATCTAAGAAGTATGGGCAGTAAACTGGATCGTTACCAGGTACTACAGATTTATATGGCCTTTGGTGGTATACCCCATTACTTGAATACAGTAGGAAAGGATAAAAGTGTGGTGCAGGTAATTGAAAGAACCTGCTTTGCCAAACAGGGTTTGCTTACCAGTGAATTTGAAAATCTTTACAGTTCGCTTTTTGAAATGGCAGATAATCATATAAAGGTGGTGAGAGCACTTGCAGCAAATGGGAAAGGATTGACAAGACAACAAATCATAGAGGAATGCAGCCTTAGCTCAGGCGGAAGAACAACTATTATGCTGGATGAATTGGAGAAATCCGGCTTCATCCAGCAAACCATTCCCTATGATAAGATATCGAATGATGCAATATACAGGCTGATTGATGAATTTTCTATCTTCTACCTGAAGTTCATGGATAAGCAAAAGCCGGGTGGAAAAGATGAATGGGCACTGATAAGCCAGGAGCCAACCTACGCTATCTGGTGCGGTATCGCCTTTGAAGCAGTTTGCCTGAAACATGTTGACCAGATTAAAGAAGGATTAAAAATAAAAGTAAGAGCTGAACAATCCGCCTGGCGCTTTATTCCGGCAAAAGGAAGCAAGGAGAAAGGCGCGCAAATTGATTTAATCATTGACCGGAAAGACAGAATCATTAATTTATGTGAAATGAAATTCTATAACAAAAAATTCACCATTGATAAATCATACGCAACGACGTTGCAACAAAAGCTCGATGTATTTACCCAAAAAGTAAAGCCGGATAAAACGCTTTTCATAACTATGATAACAACATATGGTATCAATGAAAATCAATATGCTGAAGACCTTGTTCAAAACAGCCTGACGATGGATGTTTTATTCAGACAATAATTGTAGCGCCACCCAATCATTTACGGTGTGCTGCCTTCAACAATTTATTCTTTCCGGCATCGATGGTACGGTTCAGATCATAACTCAGGGTCAGCCGGAAATTCCGGGTCCGGGTTGAGCTGTAACTTTCCAGGTTAAACTGTGTTCCCTGTGTACGGCTGGTATTGTTCTGCTGGATAAAAGGATCTGTTATTGCCAGGTTCACGATAAATTTCTTATCAAAGAATTTCCGCTGGATACTCATGTTCATATTGACGGAGCTGGATACCGTCCCTTGCGGATTGGCATAGCGGTTATATACCATACCACCGTTCAGGTTCCAGAGCCTTCCCGGAGAATAATTGAGATTAAAATTGGAATACAGCGAGCCGCCGTCATGATAATTATTGGTGACCCTGTCGAACAGGCTGTATTGATTATAGCTATAGCTGGCGCCCATGTTGATCCGGAAAGCCCGGGAGAAAGTATAACCCGACCAGGTGCTGGTCGAATATTCCGAACGGTTGCTGATATTTTCAAACGTGGTTTGAGTAGTTCCGTTGGGTAACAGGGTCTGGATCTGGCTGAAGATATCCTGCACCTTGTTGAAACCAAGACTGTAGTTCAGGTAATATTTATTATTCGATTTGCCGATGTTCATTTCAAAGTTATGGGACAGGGAAGCCTGGAGATCGGGGTTGCCAAAACGGATATTATACGGATCGGAATAATCGATGCTGGGGTTGAGTTCATCGATGCCCGGCCGGCGAACGGTGCGCCGGTAGATCAGGGTAGCGCTCCACTGATTCTGCCAGGTCTTGCTCAGGTTGGCAAAGGGCAGCCAGTTCCAGTACGTATTGGAAGTATTTTTATTGGCCGCATACAGATTAAACTTCACGGAGGTCTGCGCCAGCGAGGTTCCAACCAGCAGATTAAGTCCTTCAGCCAGGGTCTGACGGACAGAACCGCGGAAATTGGTGATCGTTTGCACGAAACGAAGGTCATTGCTCAGCCGGGGGTCGATCACAAAAATGCTGTCCGGCTTTTGCAGAAAACGGGTGGTCAGATCCACGGGGTTGTTGCTGTAATTATAAAAAGCCCCTACGGAGAGAAATGTTTTACCACCAAAAACAGGCCGGTCATAATTTACCCGCATATTAAACCCGGTATTGCGGCTGTTATTCTCCTGGATCTGGGTTGAATCCAATCCGTTCGGTGTATGATCGGGATTCAGGAACTGCTGGTAAAAATTGCGTTCGTTCCGGTTGCGTGAATAGTTATAGGACCCGATCACCTGTAACTGTTCTCCCGGAAGACTACCCCTGTGTTTAAAGGTGAAGCTGACATTGGGGTTCAGATTTTGCCCCGTGCTTAACAGGCTTCTGGTGCTGAGCTGACCGATCACCTGGTGCCGATCGAGCTGCGTATAATCGTTTACGGAACGGTTACGGAAATCATTTTGATTATACTGCAGCACTGCATTCAGCGAGTTATTCTTATCCAGGTCGTAATCGACGCTCAGACGGCCATTAGGGCGGGTATTCCGGTTCTTATAGGAATAAGCGGAATTAAAATAATTCGTGGAGTCCGGGTAGATATTCTGCCTGTTGGAATAACCATCTCCTTTATAAAGATTATATCCTTCTCCTGCACTGAAATTAATGGCCAGCCGTTTATCCCGGTAATTGAGATTCGTATTCACGCCGGCTTCTCCCCGGGTACCACCGTAAATGCTGAGACGGCCGCCGATTCCGATCTTTCCTTTACGGGTGATGATATTGATAACACCGCCTTCTTCATTGGCATATTGAGGCGGAGGATTGGTCATTACTTCGATTTTTTCCACCAGGTTGCCCGGCAATCCATCCAGGAAATCCTGCAATTGCTGTGCGTTCAGATCGACGGGTTTATCATCGATCAATACTTTCGGCTGTTTGCCGCGCACCAGCAGATTCCCGTTGGGATCTTTGGTCACCAGCGGTACATTCCTCAATAATTCATTGGCGTTGGAGGAGGCACTCAGGGCCGATTCCGCCACATTAAACGTTATATTTCCCCCCTTGCTCTGTACCAACGGTTTTTCCGCATATACTACAACCTGTTCCAGTTCGGCATTTTTGGGGGACAGTTTAAGATCATTCAGGTTAAAATCCGAACGTTCTACCCGTAGACGAATGCTATCGATGGCAAGAGGCGAAAATCCAACTGCGGATATTTTTAACTGATAGATGCCATAATCCAGGTTATTAAAGGTAAAGTCTCCGTTGGCCTTGGTCATAGTAAATTGTCCTTTGGCAGGATCGGTCAGGCAAATCAGGGCAACGGTCGCGTCGGGTACCGGTTTGCCGGTATTGTCTTCCAGGACATTGCCCGTAATGATACCATTATTGCTTAGGCCAGGCTTATTGTTTTCTGCCGGATTATTCTTTGCCGGATTGTTCTCTGCCCGACTTGCCGGACTATTTCCGGCAAATACTCTCCCGGAGTTCAGGAGCCCGTTCAGGGTCATGATCGATACCAGAAAAACAAACCGCTTACAAAAGTTAAGCGAATTATAGCGGTTGGGAAGCTTATATGCACAGGTCTTTTTAAACGGTTGCGCCGCTGGTCTGGCAGGGGTAAATCGAGCCTTCATTGGACAAAAATACTTCCGGAAGATTAGAATATAGACAAAACGGCCTTAGCTAAACTGCTAAAAAACAGCTATTTCGGCAGTTTTTGCATTTGCTTAACGAAGATTTGCTCTTCTTATCTATTTACTATACTTTTTTACCATGGCCAAACCTGCAATCGGATGCATTTTCTACCCGGTCTTTTTCCTTTCTTCTCCAAAAAAGTCAAATCCCCGGTTGCATGCCCTCGAAAAGCTAAAATTATCCTACCTTTGCAGCCCGATTAAAAAAACATCATATTATGGCAACAGTAACCAGGGAGAATATTGGGCTTTTGACTGACAAGATCACCGTTCAGATAGCGAAGAACGATTATCTGCCGTCTTTTGAAAAAGCATTGAAAAATTATGGTAAACAAGCAAATATTCCCGGTTTCCGTAAAGGAATGGTACCTGCCGGTCTGATCAAAAAAATGTACGGCAACTCCGTATTCACCGATGAGGTGCTTCGGACCGTGGAAAAGGAACTGACCACTTATATGACAGGCGAAAAGTTAGAGATCTTCGCACAGCCTCTCCCCCTGCCGGAGAATGATGCCCGACAGATCGATATCAGCAAACCGGATGATTATTCCTTTGCCTTCGAGATTGGACTGAAGCCCGCCTTTAACCTGGCCGATCTGGCCAGTGCAAAACTGACCCGTTTTAAAGTAGACGTGACAGAAGTCATGATCGATGAGGAACTGGAGCGCCTTCGCGTCCGGAATGGCAAAATGACGGAGCCGGAGAAAGTGGATGGGGATGAAAATGTACTTAACCTGACCTTTACCGAGACGGATGCTGCAGGCATTCCCGTTGAAGGCGGTATTACCAAGGACAATTCACTCCTGGTAAAATATTTTAATGAAGCCAGCCGCCCGAAATGGATCGGCCTGAAAAAGGACGATTCCCTGGTTATCCGTCTTTCAGAAGTTTTTGACGAAAAAGAAAGAGAATATATCCTGGGCGATCTGGGTCTTGACAAACACGATCCAACCGCAGCAGATAAGTATTTCAGGGCGCTGATCACCAAGGTCGGTTTTGTGGAAAAATCAGAACTGAACGAAGAATTTTTCAAGGCAGTCTACCCTAATAAGGAGATCAAAACCATTGAAGAACTCCGTAGTACGATCAAGGAAGAGATCCAGGCCTATTGGGATGGTCAAAGCCGCAACCAGCTGCAGCATACTCTTTACCACGAAATTCTGGAACATACGAATATAGAGTTCCCGGAAGCTTTTCTCAAACGCTGGTTGCAGACCGGTGGAGAAAAACCCAAAACCCAGGCGGAAGTGGAGCAGGAATTCCCTTCTTTTGTCAATCAATTGAAATGGACCCTGATCATCGATAAGATCACCTCCGAAAATGGTATCGAAGCCACCCCTGATGATATCCGTGCATTTGCCAAACAGCAGTTGCTGGGTTATATGGGCGGCCAGATCTCCGGCAGCGAGGATCAACCCTGGATTGCAGATTACGTACAGCGTATGATGCAGGACCGTAAATTCGTGGAAGATACGTCTCACCGGATCCAGA
>NZ_JBTLQH010000079.1:0-13333 GCF_054461575.1 Flavitalea flava | reverse complement strand
TTAGTTGCCGTCTGGGAAGAATTATTAGGTGTGGAACGGATAGGGATCCACGATAATTTTTTCGAGCTGGGAGGGCATTCCCTGTTAGCCATCCGGCTTATTTCTGCAGTGCGCAAAAGTCTGATGGCAGAAGTGTCGATAGGAGAGGTCTTTGACTATCCTACCATATCATCCTTAGGAAAGCAATTGATGGGACGGTCCGATAAAGGGTTGTTACAGACATTTACTGCTCTTCCAAGACCGGATCGGATTCCCTTATCCTTTGCACAGGAACGATTATGGTTCATCGATCAGTTGGATGGGAGCATTCAATATCATGTGCCGTCGGTGTTACGCATGAAAGGCAATTTACATGAAGAAGCGTTGTTTAAAGCTCTCCGGGAAATCGTGAATCGTCATGAGGTATTAAGGACGGTAATAGAACAGGAAGATGGCAGGCCTTATCAAAGGGTACTGGAAAAAGGCGGATGGAAATTAAACTACCTGGAAAAAAAAGAATTTGGGGAGGATAGGGCAGCCTTGCTTCTTTATGCAGACAGCCTGATCAATGAACCATTCGATCTTTCAACAGATCACAAATTGAGAGCTCATTTGATCCGTTTATCAGAACAGGAGTATTTGTTGGTAGTAGTGTTGCATCATATTGCTTCGGATGGCTGGTCAAATGACATTATGGTGAAGGAATTGATTGAATGCTATGGGGCCTTTGCAGATGGCCGGGAGCCTGTTCTGGCTCCCTTACCTGTACAGTATGCGGATTACGCAATCTGGCAGCGGCAGTATCTTTCGGAAGATTTATTATCGCTGAAAATAAATTATTGGGAAAAGAAACTGGGCGGCGCAGAAACATTGAATCTGCCAACGGACTTTTCCCGTCCTGCCGTTCAAACCAGCCGGGGTGGTATGGTGTCTTTCCGGGTGCCGGAGGAGCTTAGCGAAAAACTCCGGCAATTATCCCAAAAAGAGGGAGTTACCCTATTTATGACACTGCTGGCCGTATTCAAGGTGCTATTGTATCGTTACAGCGGGCAACCAGATATCCTGGTAGGCACGGTGATAGCCGGCCGCCAGCAAACCGAAGCAGAGGGTCTGATCGGTTTTTTTGTAAATACATTGGTTCTGCGCAGCGACCTTGCAGATAACCCGGATTTTACTTCCTTATTGCAAAGAGTGAAGCAGACTGCTCTGGAGGCCTATGAGCATCAGGATGTGCCTTTTGAAAAAGTAGTTGAGGCAGTAGTAAAGAAACGGGATATGAGCCGGAATGCCTTATTCGATGTGCTGTTCATTTTGCAGAACAACTCCGGAACCTCCGGGACAGGAGGAGTGCCTGAGGGGTTAAAAGGGCTGAAAATAATATCGGAGAACTCCGGATACACTACCTCAAAGTTCGATCTCAATTTTTCCCTTACAGAAGGAGAATCCAATTTGCTGGGAAGTGTAGAATATTCCACCGACCTGTTTCGGGAAGAGACGATCAACCGAATGGCCGGCCATTTTATAACCCTGCTGGCTTCAGTTGTGCAGGCGCCGGATCGGCGGATCGGCGATCTTTTGTTGTTGACGGAACCGGAGCGGCAACAGTTGGTGGAAACCTTCAACTATTCCCGGGTAACCTACCCGGTGAACAAGACAGTACTGGACCTTTTGGAGGAGCAGGTAAAAAGGCGCCCTGATGAGATCGCACTGATCTTCGGGAAAGATCAACTGACCTTCCTCGGATTAAGTGAGCGATCTAATCAATTGGCGCGATATCTGCGCAAAAAAGGTGTTAAAAGGGAGAGTTTGGTAGCAATTTGCATCGAGCGGTCCCTCGATATGGTGATCGGTATCTGGGGAATACTTAAAGCTGGAGGAGCCTATGTACCTATCGATCCTTCCTATCCGGCCGAGCGGATAGCGTACATGCTCGGGGATACAGAAGCAGGGTTCATTGTCACCAGCAAGGCGTGCCGGCAGAATCTCCCATCCGGGTTGGGTCAGGATGCCCTTGTTATTGAGCTGGACGGCGATTGGGAGAAGATAAATGAGACCAGTGGCGGAAAGATCAGAACAGAAATAGCACAGGATCAGCTGGCCTATGTGATATATACTTCAGGGTCTACCGGCCAACCAAAAGGGGTAATGATCGACCATGGAAATGTTTATTCCTTTATACATTGGTGCCGGCAGGAATTTTCGGAAAGCTGTTTTGGTACAGTCTATGCCTCTACATCCCTCTGTTTTGACCTGTCGGTATTCGAGCTGCTTTATCCATTGACGGTAGGGAAACGTATCCGGATATTGGACAACGGGTTGTCTGCCGGAAAGTATCTGCCGGCGGACTCCCTGGTTTTATTAAATACCGTCCCAAGCGTTATCCGGTTTTTATTGGAAGAGAAAACGGACCTTAATAATGTAAGTGTCTTAAATATGGCCGGGGAGAATATTCCGCCGGAAGTTCTGCAAAGGCTGGATATAAATAAAACAGAAGTAAGAAATCTTTACGGACCTACAGAGACCACGACCTACAGCACCTGCTACCGGATAAAGACCAGGGAACCCGGTCTGATCGGTAAACCCATCTCCAATACACAAATCTTCATAACGGATACATCAGGAGAGCTCAATCCCATCGGTGTAGCCGGAGAGCTCCTGATCGGTGGTGCCGGGGTGGCCAGAGGCTACCTGAATCGTCCGGATTTAACTGCAGAAAGATTTATCCCGGATATGTCCGGATTAAAAATAAAAAATCTACCAGGAGGTGGCAATTCCAAGGAACAAAAACTTTATAAGACAGGAGATCTTTGCCGGTGGCTTCCGGATGGGAATATCGGTTACATGGGCCGGCAGGATGCACAGGTGAAGATCCGGGGCTACCGGGTTGAACCGGGGGAGATCGAAGGGATACTTGAGTTAAGCGGGCTGGTGAGCCAGGGCGTTGTAGTCGCACGGTCGGATAGCGGAGGAAATAAACGGCTGGTGGGATATGTCGTGCCAAAGAAGGAATTCGACAAAGATGCTGTCATCGACTATTTAAAAAGACAGTTACCGGAATATATGGTGCCCACCCTTATTGTAAAATTGGAGCAGATGCCATTGACCGCCAATGGCAAAATAGACCGAAAGGGTTTACCGGATCCGGATCTCCATACCATTTTGGGCAATGCCTATACTGAACCCCGGACGGAAATGGAACAACGGTTGGTTATTATCTGGCAGTCCCTGTTGCATATGGAAAAGGTGGGGGTACGCGATAATTTTTTTGAATTGGGAGGACATTCACTCCTGGCAGTGCAGGTAGTTTCTGCCATACGGAAAGAATTATCCATTGAAATTCCTGTCAAAGCGATATTTCAGCTTTCGAATATCGAATTACTGGCCAGGTTCATTCAAATCCAGGTTAACAATCTGGTGGAAGAATCGGATGAGTATGAGACGATGAAATTATAAGCCCTGTTCTGAGCGGAAAAAAATAAATAATTATGCCTGACCTGTCCTTAACCGAAATCGTCGATCTCCTGGAAAAATCGAATAGTCTCGGTATAAAATTATCCTTATCCAATGATGAGATGATAATACACATACAGAAAGGAAAAATGATCGATCCTTCATTTTTGACTGAATTGAAAAACAAGAAGGAACACTTAATTGGATATTTTAAAAGTTACCGGCAAAAAAAGGTCATGACCCTATCTCCCCTCGTCAACCCGGTATTATGGAATGGCAAAGTTTTATATGAGATAATACCACAGCAAAAAAAAGAAATTGTACGATTTCAGATCATCGGTAAATACGCGCATAATCTTTCTTTTAAAATTTTATTCAGGGATCTTGATGAATCTGTCCTGGAAAGCGCCATCGATTGCATTTTTGAACGACACGAAAGCCTCAGGACTGCTTATGCTATACATGAGGGGGAAATCTGGCAGTTCATTCATGAATCCAGACCTCCTGGGTTTTCCGTAGAATATTTCGATCTGACCCGCCGGGACAACAGGGAAGAACGCATTCGGGAATTGCAAAGCGAGGACGCTAATCAATTGACGGATTTTGAAAAGGGCCCCTTTGTCCATTTAAAAGTGATTAAACAGGATGCCCACAGGAGCATGCTCCTTTTTAAGATCAGCCATTTGATCTCCGACGCGCATTCATTAGACATTTTGCATAGAGAAATAACGACGGTCTACACAGCCCTTAAAGAAGGGAAAGAAAACCCTCTCCCTCCCTTGGCATGCCAATATAAAGAGTACGGAGCCTGGATAAATGAATTCCTGAAGGGAGATGAGGGAGAAGAATGCAGGCGCTTTTATAAACGGACGATATCGGAAAGCCTGACAAAAAACAAGGGAGTATTCTCTTCCTATAAGGATAAGTTGGGGGAGGAGATCCGGGCGTTGACCAAAAGGGAGAATATCGAAGAATTTGACCTGGCCTTCGGCCTGGTGGTTAATTTAGATCCTCCTCCAGGCTATGGGTATAAAAAATTTATAGGCGCGAATCTTCTGATCAAATTAAAAAAATTGGCGCTTGATTGTAATACGAGTTTTTTTATTGTACTCGCTTCCACGATTTCTCTTGTGTATAACAGGATAAAGAACGAACCCTGCGTTCGGTTATTTACGCCTATGAGTACACGCATTTTTGAGGAATTCGATGGTGTTGTCGGATGGCTGGTTGGGGAGATGGTTATTTGTGTTGAATTTGTTGACGGTATATCCATGATTGACCTTGTCAGGAGCGTAGCTTTTAAGATGGAGGAAGCCATGTCCTTCCGGTTTTATCCCTATGAAAGGATTCTGCAGGACCTTGATATTTCCTTGTCGGCCCTTTCTCCCGTGTTTATTAACCATATGGATAAAACCGGTCAGGTTATTGAAGATTTTAACTCATTCCATTATTCCGGGATCCCCGGCCACTTTGACCTGAAATGTGTCGTTGCAGAATATGATAACGGGCTTGAATTGGATATTTGTTATTGCAGGCATGCCTTTTCCCGGGAGCAGATCGGGATTGCTTTCGATGCATACCCGGAAATGTTGGAAAATATAACAAATCATCCCGGGTATCCTGTCAGGTTGTAAGGCTGTGACTGACAATTTTATTCACCTTCTTTAAAATTTGATATGAATCACCTTGAAATTTCGGAAATAACTGATTTGATTGAACGCTTGAATAATAGCGGAATCTCGGTTCATTATGACGGGGAGGGGCTGGAAATAAAATCCCGGAAGGGTGTTTCCATTAAACAGGATCTTTTTAATGAACTTTCCTCCCGTAAAGAAATGGTGGTTGCCTATCTGAAGGAGCTACAGGCAGATGAATCGGATAATATAAACGAGACCAATAGTATTGGTCAAAAGATCATGCTCAACGGGGAATATTATTACGAGATCACGCCAACGCAGTTATATTGGGCGAACGATGACCACGATCGGGAGTATAAGGAAAATGAGGCTGTCCACGGTATTCTCTTCCTGAATCATCGTATTTCCGGAGTGTTTTATCCTGATATCTTTAAAAATGCCGTTTCTGCTGTCGTGGAACATCATGAAAGCCTGCGTTCAACTTTCCATAAGGTTGAGGAAACGTATATGATGAGGGTCGAATCCGGCCTTTCTGATAAATTCAATATGGAGTTTATCGATTTGACGAAGGATAAAGAGGGCGAGACGGATATAGAAAAACTGACCAGATTCAGCGGGCAGGACTTTTCATTGAATGAAGGGCCATTGTTCAGGGCACGGATTATCCGGACAGGGAAGGACGAATTTATCATTGCCCTTAAGCTGCATCATATTATTTCCGACTCCTGGTCGAACGAAATATTATTAAGAGATCTTTTATCCGTATACAGGGACCTATGCCGGAACAGCCCGCCTCAATTAGGTAAGTTGCGTTTTCAGTTTAAAGAGTTTCTGGCTTTTTTCAATAATTACCATAGGAAGAACTGGGAATCTCAAAAAGCATACTGGAGCAGATTATATAATACGGCACCGGGAGAATTGATCATTCCCGGAGCGGGGATACGGAGCGGCCAGGGAGTGAAAGAAAGGATACGGGCCCGCATACAGGTTCTTTTTCTTTCGGAACTAAAGGCATTACTGCTTCTTCGGGCGAAGGAGTTTAATACAACCCTATTCATCGTCCTGCAGGCTGCCTTCAAAGCTTTCTTGTATAATAAAACAGGTCAGCACGACCTTCTCATCGGTACGATAATTTCCGGAAGGGCTTCTCCGGAAACTTATCCGCAGATTGGATCCTATGCCCGGACGGATATGATCAGAACGGTTTTCTCGAAGGATGACCTTTTTTTGGAGGCCGTACAAAAAGTAATGCGGTCGAACGAAGAATTGTTCACCAACAGGGCTTATACCCTGACCAGTGCCATTGATGCCCTGCTGGCTCCCGGACAGGATTACTATTCATTCTGGAAGATAAGTATGTTATTTACCGATAAGAGCCTGTTTCATATGCAGGACGGAAATCGGAGGATTCTTCAGGAAGACCTCGGTATTAGGGTTTCCCCGGTATCAAACGACGATAACCCCCTGATGCCAATCGATATGATACTGAATTTTTCATATACTCCTGAACAGTTGTCCGTCAATGTTCACTATGACAGCAGTCTTTATGATGTCAAAACGATACAAGATTTTTTTGACGAATATCTGCTATATACGGAGCTCGTCGCAAACAATCCAAATTTAACAATCAAACGGCGGTAATATGGTAATACCAAAGATCATTCATCAGACATGGAAAGATAAAGATATACCGGAGGACTTCCGGAAAATGAGCTTAACCTGGAAGAAGGAACATGAAGACTGGGAATACTGTTTGTGGACGGATGAAATGAACAGGAATTTCATTAAGCAGCATTTCTCTTTCTTTTTGCCGAAATATGACAGCTATGAAAAAAATATCCAACGCGTGGATGCCTTGAGATATTTTGTATTATATAAATATGGCGGAATGTTCATTGATCTGGATTTTGAATGCATTGCCAATATTACCCCGCTGGTTGAAAATGCCCAATGTGTATTCGGAAAAGAACCAGCCGAGCATTGCCTGATCCATCAGAAGGAAATTATAATAAGCAATGCCTTTATGGGAGGAGTCCCTGGCCATTTCTTTCTGGATCTGTTGTGTATGGAATTAGAGAGTAACAGGTGTCTTACGGATCATCCGAATGACCTGGTTCTGGAAAGCACCGGTCCTTTTATGCTCACCAGAGTCTATAATTCCTGTGGGAGGATGGAAGATATAAAAATATTGGACTCCGATCTGATTTATCCGCTGACCAAGGATGAACTTACATTGGTTTCACAGGGAGGGCCGATAGGGGCTGCCTTGAAATCCAAATTGAAAAAGGCTTATGGGATTCACTATTATGCCGGAACGTGGTGGAAAAAATAACAATAAATAATTAATCAACATGAAAAAGGAAAAAAACGGGTATGCTATTTCAGTAATTATACCTACTTACAACCGAAGCGAATTGTTAAGTTATACGCTTGATTCCATGTTAGGACAAAACGTAAGCAGGGACGATTTCGAAATTATTATATCAGATGATGGTTCGCGTGACGGCACCTATGAGGTGGTGGAAAAATATAAAAGTCAGATGAATGTCAGCTATGTCTTTCAGGATGACCGGGGGTACCGACCTGCATCTGCAAGAAATAAAGGAATTCGTATGGCAATTGGAGATATTTGCCTTTTAATTGATTCCGGAGTATTGTTAGGGAAAAATTGTCTTCATGAGCATATTTGCTTCCATCGGGAAAAGGAAAATGAAGCAGTTGCCATTGGTTACATCTATGGATTTGAAGAGAATGACTATCTTGCTGAGCAACTCAGAGAATTGATCATACCTGCAGATCCTTCAAGGTCAATCGAACGATTATCCGGATATCCGGTGTTTTTGGATGTAAGGGAGTCCCATTACGGTAAATACAACGACAGGATAGAAGATTTGCCTGCACCCTGGGTTTATTTCTGGACCTGCCATGTATCCGTACCAAGGGCACAACTGCTGAATGTTGGGCTTTTTGATGAAAATTATGATGGTAAGTGGGGAGTGGAGGACAATGATCTTGGTTTTCGTCTCCATCAGCACGGCCTCCGGTTCAATTTGCTGAGATCTGCCCAGGCCATACATTATCCGCATAATAAGAATAAAGCGGAAAGGCATGAAGAGGGATATCAGAATTGTCTGTATTTTCATGGAAAGTTTCCAACTTTGGAAACCAGGATCTTCCTGGAACATTACAAAAGCCAGGAGCTGGTGGATGTCAATGAAATCAGTATGCGTCTGGTAAGCAGAGGGTAAAACGCTTACATTTCCCTGATCCTGACTAAGTTCTGAGTAAATCCCGAACTCCTGATTAATTCATAGTCCCGGCCTTAATGGCGGGATTTTTTATTTAGAAAAATTCCTTGAAAATAAAAGGTTGCCGGGTTGGGCGCTCTTCTCTTTTTACAAATGTTAAGGGGACCTTTAATGGAATGGGATTTGCATATACTATTCTTTCCTGCATTTTCCTAATATCCCTTTTCTCTCTTTTTTGCCATAGAAGGGCTTTTCGAAGTTCATGAAAAAATAATTGGCAGAATCGAATGCGATTTTTTTTATTCAAATATTCTAAATAATTTAATGTAACATTTTTGAGAAGTAATAGAGGTATACCATTACTTCACTTCTCAGGGGAAATCCTGAAGTTGTTCAGTTTCCCCAGAATGTGCAAACCTTACAACATTGTCCTATGCTTACACAGTCTATTAATTTAGGAATAGTTGATGATCATTCCTTGTTTAGAAAAGTTCTGCGAAATTATCTTTCCCAACAAACAAATATAAATGTTGTTGTACAGGCATCGGATATGGGAGATCTGTTTAGTAAGTTAAAAGGTTCTTCTGTGGACATTCTGCTTGCGGATCTTTTCATGCCGGAACCGGATATCAGTAGTTCGATCCGGTTGCTGATTGATCTATACCCCGGCATGAAGATATTGGTATTGTCTATGTGTACAGACCTTGACCTGATCAGCGATTTGCTGGATCTTGGCATTCACGGATATGTTTCAAAATCGGATGAGCCTGAAGAATTACTGCAGGCAATCATTACCGTACATGGTAACAGGTTGTACCGGAATTGGTTGTTTACGGAAGCCCTTTATAGGAATAAACAGAAAAATAACAAGAAGGATACCGGTACAGCTAAAATAGACCTGAACCACAGGGAGCGAAAAATCCTCGAATTGTTGTGGGAAGAAAAAAGTAACAAAGAGATTGCCGATCAGATCTTTCTTAGTGTAAGATCCGTAGAAAAAATACGGCAGGACATGAAAGAAAAACTTGGTGTTAAGTCAACTGTAGGCCTTTTGAAATATGCCATAAGTGAAAAAATTATAACAGAAACGTCCAGAACTACCAACCTCATCAGGTAGTAAATATATGCGGAGGTTAATTTTTAAATCAAGTCAAATGCTATTTTCTTTTAGTAATAGCCGCAATGAAATTGGGTAGGACTACTAAGTTGTACTTTTTATTTTTTATTAAATTTGGAATGAAAATTGCGTTCTTGAATTCGCCCTTCACTGACTCTCATTTAAATTAAATTTTTATTGACAATCGTTAACAGTAAGAATTGTTACTTACACCAGCGATAGCTGTGATTAGTCGCCATTAATGGTTTACCATAATTATAGAGTTCGTAAAATTTAATGAAATGAACAACTTCGTTGCAGGGTGGTATGTCATTTACACAAAGCCACAACATGAGAAAAAGGTATCCTCCAGATTGTCCGAGACCGGAATGGAGTATTTTTTGCCGACCGTAAAAACACTCAGGATCTGGCATGACCGAAAAAAATATATCGATACTCCGTTGTTCCCTTCCTATATTTTTGTCCTTCTAAGGGACCGGCAAAACTACTATTCAGGATTGGATATAGAAGGGGTGCTGCATTACGTCAGGACCGGAAAAGAAATTGCCAGGGTAAGCGATAAAATAATCGGGGATATAAAAATGATCATCGACCGGGGGAAGGAGATAGAAGTCTCCGTTGATTATTTTAAGGCAGGTCAGCAACTGATTATCCGTGAAGGCCCTCTTACCGGTCTTTCCTGCGAAGTAGTGGAGATTAATGGTAAGAGAAGGTTCCTGGTTCGGGTGAACCTGCTGCAACGGAATTTGCTGATCACTTTGCCATCTGAATGCCTGATGGCTATCCCTGTCTGATAATTTATTAATATCATATCACACATGAGCGATTTAAAAAAATACCTTAAGCCTAACGTTGTTATTGAACCTTTATTTGACCGGTGGTATGCCTGGAGTCACTTGGTTTCTCCCGGTACTGCTGCTATGAATACGGTTGAAAGACACATTACCATCATGGAATCTTATCTTTCGGCGCCTGATATTCATGCGCAGGCCGTCCTGAATCCAAAAATGAGAGGAGGGCCATTTATGGATCTGGGGGGTGTGAAAACGGATCGCGTAAATGAACTCCTTCAGAAAACGATGGAAAAGGAGAGCAGGTTAATTCAGTTCGCCAATGCCTTAAAAGCGCTCGATAAACTGCTTCTGACGGAAGCGAAAGGATTTGGACTGGAAGCTCTCTATGAAAAGGTGCCTCCTATTCTCAGGGGGTATGTGGAACTATATTACGATCGTAACAATAACGCGAATTACCGGTTCTTCGAATCTCTTTTATATAAAAGCGAGTATTATAATAAGGCCGCTCAAAGTATTGCCCTTTGGGTCACGAATAACGATCATAGGCCCTTTTGCCTGAGCACTCCCCGGCTGGATGAACCTGGGGTACTCCATTTGGAGATCCCTTTTGCCCATCCGGGAATAGATGAACTGGCCAAAATGAAAAGAACTCCCCAGTCCCTTGGGTATATTAAAGCAATGCTGGGCATATCCTCAGCACAAGAGCCCCTGTTTGAGACTCTGTTTACAGAAGACCCTCCTCCAGTTTATAAAAAGTATACCGGGGATAAAATCCGGATGCGTTATTTCGGACATGCATGTATTCTGATAGAAACGAAAGAAATCAGCATACTTGCAGATCCTTTAATCAGTTATTATGGATATCACTCAGATATAAAGCATTTTTCCGATGCGGACCTGCCCGATGTTATCGATTATGTTTTGATAACCCACAATCATCAGGATCATATTTTATTCGAGACCCTTTTGCCTTTACGGCATAAAATCAGGAATGTCATTGTACCGCGTACCTGCAGTGGAAAACTGGAAGACCCCGATCTTAAATTGATGTTCAATCATATCGGATTCAATAATGTGCTTTCTTTGGATGAGATGGAATCCATCCGGTTTGCCGATGCGACGATTACCGGATTGCCTTTCATCGGGGAACACAGCGATCTGAATATCCTGACAAAGTCCTGTTATCTCGTTCAGATTGGCGGATTCAAATTGTTATTCCTGGCAGATTCCCGGATCGTGGAGCCCAGACTGTATGAATCCATTCATAAGGAGACGGGGAATGTAGATGTCATGTTCCTGGGTATGGAATGTGATGGTGCTCCTTTATCGTGGTTGTACGGCCCTCTAATGACAAAGAAACTGACAAGGGACCAGGACTTTAGCCGACGCCTGGCCGGATCGGATTGCAGTAAAGGAATGTCCCTGGTCAATATATTTCATCCCAAAGAGGTATACGTTTATGCTATGGGGCAGGAGCCCTGGCTGGAATTTATCAGCAGTATTAAATATACTGATGAATCCAATCCAATAGTACAATCCAACAAGCTTGTAAAGACCTGTCAGGAACAGGGGATTATTGCCGAAAGACTATTTGGCGAAAAAGAGTTGTTATACGAGGCGCAAATGGATATTGCAGGGTAATGGTAATGCCAGGGCCGGATTGTCCGGCATACTGACGTAGTTTTTTGACAGACAGGAATTTTAAGCCTATATGAGAGAAAAAAAATTTCCTCTTCATCCTGCACAACGGGAAGTTTACATAGATCAATTAATTAATTGTGAAAGCCCGCATTACAACGTAGGGGGCTATATCAAATTGATCGGTGAATTGAAGAAAGAACTCCTGAGAAATGCGGTAGCCTCAGTACCGGAGGTTTTTGATGTTTTTAAAATGCGTTTCGAGCTGAACGAGCAGGAATATGCCGGTTATATCGACCCGGATTACGAACAGCACGAATTCAAAGAATTGGATTTTACCGGCCATGTAGAACCGGAGCAGGCTGCCCAGTCATGGATGCAGGAGCGGTTTAATATTCCCTTTGTTATCTCCAGGGAACAACCCCTTTTCGAATTATATCTGTTAAAGATCAACGAAAAGGAATATTTGTTTTTTAATAAGTATCATCATTTGATCACTGATGGCTACGGATTTACGGTTTGGGCACAATACATCGCACAAAAGTATAGATCTCTGCTTCAAGGCGAAGAAATCTTCTTTAGTTATCCCGCATATATAAAAGAAGCGGTCAGTAGCGCGGAATATTATAATTCCGAAGGTTATGAAAAAGAAGGAAAATACTGGAAAGAGAAAATTAGTGACAAACCACCCAGGTTATTCCCTGCTAAATACAATAACGATGGCGAGAAGGACAGCAAAAGCGGTAAATTCTTTTTAACCATAAGTAATGAGAAACGGGATCTTTTCGAAAGATTACAGACTGCTACCCGATCCAGCCTGCAGCAACTGACTATCGCTGCTCTCCTCCTATATCTTGCAAAGACATCCTCACAGTCCGATTTCGTTTTTGGAATACCCATTCACAAGAGGAGAACAAAACAACTTCGGAACATTGTTGGAATGTTTTCGGGTATTCTCCCTTTTAAAGGATCCTATTCCCCGGATATAATTTTGTCAGATCTTATCAGATCCATCTCCACCGGTCAAAAAAGTGATTATCGTAACCAGAATTTTCTCCTGGGTGATCTGAACCGGTTCCTTAAGAATAATTCATCAGATGGTTTTTTGGACATCATCGTAAATTACCAATTGCTGAATTTTGGATTGGATTTTGGAGAAGATATTACCGCAACCACCTTTGAGCTTTCCAGTGAATATGCAAAATATCCTTTGCAAATATGGTGGCGGGATTATGGTAAACAGCAGCCACTCCAGTTTTTTATTGATTTTCAGAAGGCCTGTTTTAATCAGCAGGAAATTGAAATTCTGGCGGACCGGCTTCTTTTTGTTTTAGAACAATTCGAAGGAGCTCTTCATAAACCAGTTGGCGATCTTTCGCTGCTGTCACCGGTGGAGGAGTATCAATTAAGTCAGGAGATCAATAGCTGCTATTGTGATTATCCCAGGGATATAACGGTAACGGGGCTGTT
>NZ_JBTLQH010000078.1:0-14379 GCF_054461575.1 Flavitalea flava | reverse complement strand
CTATAATACCAGGCAGATCTCTCCTACCCTCCGTCTGAACGAGTCGCTGCTGGTAGCCCCACAGAATATCCAGGTCATTACGGGTAAAGTGCTGGCCGATCAACAGATCACCGCCATGAATGACGGGATCATCCGGAATGTCAGCGGAGCGATGAAACTGGAACACTGGGGAGACCTTTATACAAATATCAATATGCGCGGATCACGGGCATCTGCCTTCCGCAACGGCATGAACGTAATTACTTCTTATTGGTCGCCCCTGACGGAGGATATGAGTTTTGTAGATCACGTAGAGTTCGTCAAAGGACCTTCCGGCTTTATGATGTCCGTGGGCGACCCGGCAGGCATCTATAACGTGGTGACCAAAAAACCAACGGGTGTTACGAAGGGAGAAGCTACCCTGACATTGGGAAGTTATGACCTTTACAGGGCCACGGTGGATCTGGATGGAAAACTGGACAAGGATGGTAAACTGCTGTACCGTTTTAACCTGATGGGGCAAACGAAGAATTCCTTGCGACCTTATGAATACAACAATCGTTTCTCTATAACACCAGTGATCAGTTACCAACTGGATGAGAAGACTATCCTTACCGCTGAATATAACCTGCAAAAAGTAAAAATGTCGGATGTTGGAAGTTTTTATGTTTTCTCCCCTAAAGGATATGGCGTTCTGCCACGAAATTTTACCACTGCGGATCCGGGTCTCGATCCCACGTATATTACCGATCAAAGCCTGACGCTTAGCCTTAACCACAAACTGAACGACAACTGGAAACTGACCGTTCAGGCGGCCTATTATGATTACAAACAGAATGGTTCTTCGCTCTGGCCTAATTTTGTCGGCACGGACAGCATGATACGCTCTGTCGGGATATGGGACGCCTCCAGCACTGCCAAATTCGGGCAGGCTTATCTCAACGGAGAATTGCAAACAGGCGCCGTCCATCACCGGATCCTGGGTGGTCTGGACGCCAGTGATAAGAATTATATAGCCGATTGGAATCAGAATCATGCCCTGGATACCGAAAATCAAAAATTCAGTTTGTATAATCCTTCCTACGGTAATCCTCCCAATGGCTACCCCGTATGGGACCGCAGCAAGAGCCTTGCCCAGCGTGCCGGTATTTTTGGCACCATTGCCCAAAGTTACACGGGCGTCTACCTACAGGATGAACTGGGCTTTTTTGATAATACCCTGCGGTTAACCCTGGCAGGCAGATACACGCATGTAAAAACAAATGAATACAATTCTATCTCCACCTTCGACAAATTCACGCCCCGTATCGGGCTGAGTGTTTCCGTCGATAACCAGACTTCGGTCTACGCCTTATACGATCAGTCCTTTAATCCACAGACCGGTTTTAAGAAAGATGGCAGCTCTGTCAAACCCCAGACGGGAAATAATATGGAATTGGGTCTTAAACGCGAATGGGCAAATGGCAAATGGAGCACGACCCTGTCCGCTTATCGTATCCTGAAGAATAACGAGAACTCCAATGATCCAGGCGATCCCAGCGGAAGATTCATCGTTCAATTAGGACAAACACGTTCCCAAGGCGTGGAGTTCGATCTCCGTGGTGAATTGTTCACGGGTCTTACCTTAACCGCCAATTATGCCCTGACAGACTCTAAGATCACCAGGGCAGATTCCAGCGCCGAATCCCAGAAGACGATCGGCAATAAGGTTCCCGGCTATGCCAAGCATACCGCCAATGCCTGGATCAATTATAAATTTACCGAAGGTGCTTTAAAAGGATTCGGAGTTTCCGGGGGATTTTCATTCCTGGCTGACAGAAGTACCTGGTCCTGGGCCGGCGCCACTGCACAGCAACAGGCTTTACCTCAATATATAAAATTTGACGGTGGACTTTTCTGGGAACAGGACAAACTCCGCATCACCTGTAACGTATTTAATTTGGCCGATAAATTCTTGTATTCCGGTGCTGCTTATGCCGCCTATTATTACTGGCAGGCAGAAGCCGGTCGTAACTGGCGCTTAGGGGTGAGTTACCGGTTCTAAGAGGCGACAAACAGTTTATTACTTTTTTTTCTTAAAAATATCCAAAATCATATCCGCAATGAGCGAATATCCTTTATCTGAAGGATGCAGCCCGTCATAGGTCAGGTCTATCGCATCGACCGGATAGGGGTATTCGTCCGTCTGCGGGTTAAAGGGAATCCGGGTATACGCAGGATAGGTAAATTTTTTATACTCGCCTGTCTGAGGATCTTTCAAACGTTTGTATTTTACCATTCTGTCCAGGGTAATCCCGCTTTTGTTATACAGATCGACAACCTCCAGATGATCGGCTTCGCCGATCATTTTTACAGCATCGGCAAATTGGGTCAGGTACTGCCCTTCTTTTTCCCGGTATGAACCCCATGCATTGTTATGCGGATTTCCCACCTGTACGAAATCACCCCTTTGTAAAGGAGTGACCAGGATAATCCTTGCTTTTTTGTTCAGGGTCCGGAGTTTGTCGGTGATAATACGGAAGGCTCCATACACGGTCCCGCTTCCTTTATTCTCTTTGTAGTCCTGAAGCGTGCCAAGTGGATTGGCATGCCACCAATCATTGGTGCCGAGGAATATGGTATATATATCCGCTTTTTTTAAAGGCAGCACATTAATAGAATCTGCAATATTGCAAGCTGTCCAGCCATTGTAACCCTGATTGTCGTAAACCAGGTTCGGCATTTTTTCTTTTACCAGGGTCTGGTATCCTTTGGTGATGCGGTTATCAGCGGCTTCGGGATGTTCGTTCAAATAAGTAATGGAATCTCCGATCGACACCCAGGTAATTTTTTTAGCATTAAAAAAACCGGAGAGCGCTATTAAAACCAGGGACAGAGACAAGAAGGTCTTTTTCATTTTTTGGTTGTTCGGAATTTATTTTGTTATGGGTTTTGTATTTTTGAATCAGGAAAATTGGATTTCGCGCTTGTACCTGGTAGCTTGTAGCCTGCAGCTTGTTGCTCACGAGCCCAACCTCACCGCCTCTCCCGTCCGGGCGCTGTCATAGATTGCCCGTACGATCTCCACGGATTTTCTCCCTTCGCGTCCATCAATCAATGGGCTGCTACCGGTTTCGATGGCAAGGATCATGTCTTCTATTTGATGCTGGTGGCCTGCATAGCCGATCGCTGCCGGATCGGAGGCCCCTCCTCCTGTGCTGTTGCCAACGGAAAAAGTTTTACGGGTAAAATCATCCTCCGGTGTTTCCTGTTCGAACTGCCATTTGACCAGGCTGTTTTCTTCGATAACCACTGTGCCGGTAGTCCCCATGATTTCGATCCGTTTGTATGAACCCGGGAAAACCGCCGTCGAACATTCGATCGTGCCCAGCGCTCCATTGACAAATTTTACCATGGCCACTACCGTATCTTCCACTTCGATCTCTTTATGACGGATATTGGCGGTGAGCGCCTGCACCGATTGAACAGGCCCCATAAACCATTGTAAGAGATCGACGGAATGTATCCCCTGGTTCATCAGTGCACCTCCCCCATCCAATTGCCAGGTCCCCCTCCAAGCTGCAGAATCGTAGTAGGCTTTGGATCGGCTCCATTTTACATAGGCATCGCCAAGCACCAGATTGCCGAACCTGGTTTTCTCCAGTGCCATTTTTAATCGCCTGTTCGTTTCCTGGAAGCGGGATGGAAAGATCACACCCAATTTCACCCCAGCCTTCCGGGCCGCTTCAATAATCAGGTCGCATCGCTCCAGATTCACTTCCAGGGGTTTTTCCACCAGACAATGTTTACCACCTGCTATACAGGTCAGTGCAGGTTCCAGATGTATTCCGGAAGGAGTGCAGATACAAACAATGTCAATGGCGGGATCCTTAGCCATTTCCTCCAGGGTTTCAAAGGCCCGGCAATTATGTTTGCGGGCAAACCTGTCCCTTTTATCCTTACTGATGCTGTATGCTCCAATCAGGTTGGCATGACCAATGCCCGCAATGGCCATCGCATGGGTTTCTGCGATCATTCCTGTACCGACGATTCCAAAACCAAATTTCTTTTTTTCCATTGCTGGCGTGGTTTTCACTTAAAAAACGACTTTCCCATTCTTGATTGTCCTGATGACCTTTATTTCATTACCTTCTTTCCGGAAAAGTACATGATCAGCCCTTGTTTTATCCAAAAATTTCCGGTTTGTTGCCAAACCGTTATTCTCCATCATGTTCAAAATATGCGTCGATGCCATCTGCCAGATAGCTCCTATTGCAGCAAGTTTATGATTAACAAGATACTCTATATCTTCCAGCAATGTTTTTCCTGCGCCGGCGAGAATGCCCGGGCTGTTTTTTACAGAAACTTTTTTTTGCTCATCCACGATCACCGTACCTCCAATCGGGGTCTGGTATTCCCCCGGAGCCATCCCGGCGAAACAGGTAGCATCGCTTACCAGGATGGTGCGTTCTCCTTTTGTTCTCATGACCACCTTCAGGAAGGAATCGGGAACATGAATGCCATCTGCAATGATGCAGGAATACAGCTCGTCAGTCGCCAGCTGGTCCCATAATATATTGGGATGCCGGGGCAATTGCAGTGAAACTCCGTTACCTAAATGTGTAGACAAACGGGCCCCTGCCTGAACGGCCATAGCGACTTGTTCCGTACCCGCTAAGGAATGCCCAATGGCCACCAGAACCCCTTCCCCGCAGGCTTTTTCAATAAATGCGTACGAGCCTTCCCATTCCGGAGCAAGCGTAATCAATTTAATTCGCCCACCGGCAGCTTCCTGAAACCGGCAAAAAAGATCCCAGTCGGGTGCCATCATATATTGCCGGTTATGCGCCCCCCTTACTCCTTCTTCGGGGGAAAGGAAAGGACCTTCCATATGGATCCCTCCCACACAAGCATCCACCAAAGGATTAGCCGAACAGGCCCGGTGAATGATGCTCATGTTTTGAAGCATCTTTTCCGGAGTATTCGTAATGATGGTCGGAAAATAAGTAGTAATTCCCTTACTCAATAAAAATTGGGTGGCCCTGACCAGGTCTTCCTCCGTCAATACAGCGGCATTAAAATCTATTCCATTGATCCCATTCAATTGAAGGTCAATTAAACCAGGACCTAAATAATAGTCTTCATAGGATCCGGACAATTCCGACGATCGGGGTAATGTTGCAGGTTCCGGATACTTCTCCGATTCCGAAAAGATGGTCAATTCTGCATTCTTCCCCTCCCGGATAATCAACTGGCCGCTTACTCCGCGGATGACATCCTTGTAGATAAATCTTTCTTCTGTTTCCTTTTTCTCCCTGTCCATAATTAGTACTATACTTTTAAAAATATTTTCTTTTTATACAGAAAGTATAAAAAGAACCATTTGACAGCCAGGGTGCAAATAGCCATAATGATCATCTTATAGGGATCATCCACCATCTGGCCCAACCATTTAAAAAGACTATTGCCTGTATATTCCCAATCTATAAAAATAGTGGATATATAGATCAGGATGGAATTCATCCCGATAACCCGGAAAATGAGGGTCCAGCTTTTGTACCCGCGTACATCTATAATATAATAGAAAAGTGACAATAGCAGGAGGCTCAGTCCTCCCGTCCACAAAACAAAGGAACTGGACCAAATATTTTTATTGATAGGAAAATCCAGGTTCCAGATGAGGGCCAGGATAAGGGAAATAATGCCGGCCACTGCCATCCATATCGCCTTTGCCGTTCCGGATAACGGTTCCTTCTCCTGGGATTGGGAAAGAGGGATTAGCCATCCCCGCTGGAGAAAATTCCCGGTGAAGATCCCTAACAAAACCGTGCTTATACCGGAGATCGTACAGATCAGGCCAACGGTGTCGTAGATTCCCCGAGACAGTTTGCCGGGCAGGAGGGTCCGGTCCAGGTAAGACATGAAATTCCCCGGTATGGTGAGATCACCGGGTAAATAACCCGGCGCCGCGGTAAATTTTAACAACAACCAATAACCAATGAGCAATCCCCAAAACCAAACCCATTGCATGACCTCTTTGGCATATAACCAGATGATCCCGGCCAGCAGATAGGTAGCTCCGATCTTCCCCAATACACTGGGGAAACGGAAATCGGCAACAGGGCGGAACTGCAGCCCGTTGTTATAGATCATCCCCAGTAGGATCAGGATCAATCCCCTTTTTATGATCTTAAGGAGCAGAGATTTTTTGCTTTTGTCTTTTTCCAGTTCTCTTCCCAGCGAATAAGGAATGGATACTCCTGCCATAAACATAAACAAGGGAAATATTAAATCCCAGAAAGTAAATCCATCCCATACCCGGTGATCCAGCTGATCGCCGATTACATTCCAGAAAACAGCGCTTTTTGTTTTGGAATAATCCTTTACGATATATCCCAGCCCCATGATCCAGATCATATCGAAGCCCCGGAGGGCGTCCAGGGAATAAAGCCGTTGGGAACCGGCAGTTGGGGTTTCTTTATTCAAGGGATTCATTTTTTCTCCATGGCCAATTGTAAAGCCTTCGTGGTGGTAAAATATTTTGTCTTCATAAACGCAATTTCCCAATCCGGCATCTTTCCTGCCTGAAGATAGTTCAGGAACGTTTTTGTCACCTTTGCGAATTGTTGTTCATGATCCAGATCGAACTGTACGGGAATGATGACCTCCCAACCTTTTTCGTTTGGCTTTAGCGAAAGACCGGGATATTTTTTTTCGAGCTTACCAAAGGTTTCCTTTAAAACCAATTCATAATTCCCTCCGTCTGGCTGCACTGGCTCTATATATAACACAGGTTTATATTGCTGTTCCTTAGCCTGGCGGATAACCAGGCTGGCCCTGGTACCTTTCACCAGGGAATAATAGGTATCCCCCGCTCTCCCGGGCGCCTGGAAATTCCAGTTTACGGAAACCCTTGCATGTATTCCTTGCAGGGTATAGTTCATTTCTCCATTAGCCAATACATTCAACAGGTCCAACTTCACCTTTTTCTGAAGAAAATCCGGAAAAGATTCCAGTTGGGTAACCTGCCGGAATTGGGAAGCCGTTAAAGAAGTCGGCCATTCTCTGGCGGAAAGCATCCGGACATCCTTTCGGTAATCCAGTAATTTTTCAGGAAAACATTCCCATTGTATCAGATCCACCAGGTGAGTAGTTACATCGACTAAACCATGGCCCTCCTGATCCACATCAAAATACCAGGCGGGGCGTATGAGCGGCGCTCCGGATACGGATTTATAGAAATGATGGGTACTTTGTTTGATGATCGCCGGATTCTCTTCGGTTCCTTTTTCCAGATCCCCGAATACCTCCTTTAGCCCGGCCAGTTCTTTTTCCAGGATATTGGTTATCTCGTACCGGGAAGTCATGATATCATAGATAAGAGGATTTTTCCCGGTAGCTTTGTTTTTCCCGTTAAGCTTGTTTTTCCCGGTCTCTTCAAAAACCTGTTCCAGTAATTCAAAATCCGCCGGGGTGATGGCCATGGGTTTATCGGAAAGTATATTTAACCCTGCATCAGCCGACCTTTTAATAGTTGCCGTTTTATTACCGTTCTTACCGGCGAGCACTATTATATTCCCGGGTTTTTCGCTAAACAGTCTGTCCAGATAATCGCTGCCCTTATAGATTTTCTCCACCCAGCAGGTAGGATGATCAGCCCGTGTATTATATTTCCGGATCAGGGATTGATAGGCTTCCAGTTCCGGACCCTCGGGTGCATACACCCATACGGCCGTATCCACTTCCCGGTACATTTCTTTTTCCACCAGGGCGGCATGAAAATGACCAGGCTCTAAAACCATCAATCGAATTTTTTCCATCTTATTGTTTTGCGTCATTTCCAAGGAACTTTTTTTTACCTGTTTAACTGGTTTACAGACAGGCCCAGCCAGCAAAAAGGCTGAAAAAAAACAGACCATTTTTACACGGGCATTTATTATCGGGGCTTTTATTATCGGGGCTTTTTTAACCATGCTTTTTCGGTATCTGCGTTAATGGCTGTCTTTTCCTATCCGGTCCTGGCTTATACCTTTTGTTCCCAGCCCGGTTCATATTCACGGCTCCAGTATTTCATCGCTTCGTTATCATTAAGAATATGCCCGTTCTTCGGATCGATGTGTAATACATGCCCTGAACGTAAAGCGATATTTCCCAATTGTACCAGCAAAGTGCTCTGATGACCTCCGATGATCCCGGAATTCAAGGTTGTTCCTTTCCGGATGCCATCGAACAGGTTTTGAATATGGAAGGCATCCAGCGCCTGTGAAGGATTGGTTGCATTCCGGACATCGATAGAATGATCTGCAATGACTTCTTTGACAATATTGTTCTGCCCGTCAATAATCGTATATCCATTGCCTTCTTTTATCGTCAGAGAACCATTTTCTCCATAAAAGGTAACGCCGGTAGTGGCCCCTTCCAGCTTTACTCCGTTGCAACTCCGGCCTTCCCAGCTTATCATGGTTTTATTGTCAAATTCGATATTGATCACCTGGGTATCAGGTGTTTGCCAATCGTCCTCAAAACGATAACGGCCTCCGGACGAACTGACACGTACCGGATAGTCAACTCCCAGTCCCCATCTGGCCAGATCCACCATATGGGTGCCGTTATTTAAAGCCTCACCCGTCCCCCAGTTCCAGAACCAATGCCAATTGTAATGTATAAGATTATCCCGGAACGGCCGGCGGGGCGCAGGCCCTTGCCAAAGATCGTAATTCAGCCAGGAGGGGACGGCCGCCTCTTTACCTCTTCCGATGGTTGGCCGGTTATTCGAATACCAGGCTTTCGCAAAATAGGGTCTCCCGATGACGCCCGATTTTAATTCGCCGATCGCGGCCACTACATTAGGCCAGGATCGGCGCTGATTACCCATTTGCAGGATACGGCCATATTTGGCGGAAGCATTTACCAATAATTCGCCTTCATTCGGATTATGACTGCAGGGTTTTTCCAGGTAGACATGTTTGCCTGCCTGGCAGGCCAGCAGGGCCGCCGGCGCATGCCAATGATCCGGTGCCGCTACCACCAATACATCCAGGTCTTTGTCTTCCAATGCCTTCCGGAAATCCGGTTGCGCCAAAGGCCGTTTGCCCTGTATTTTTTCAACGGCAGCGATATACTTGTCGGCTGCACGGGTATCCACATCACAACAATACAACACCTCTGCATTCGGCTGAGCGGCAAAATTAGAACCCAGGGCAAATCCCCTGCTGTTCACCCCCATACTGGCCACCTTTATCTTATCGTTGGCTCCGGGGATATTCCGGTAGCTGGCCGCACTAAAGCCCGGGAGGATGCCCCCAAGCGAAAAAGCCGTGGTACCTGCAATCGTTTTTTTGAGGAATTTCCTTCTGGAATTATTCATAATGGTCGATAGTTAATCGATAGTTAGTCTATAGTTAATGTTGACGAATCAGGGGGAGTTCAGAAAGTTTTACGGGGATACTGCCCATTTTTTTGCTAGTATCGGCGGCCTCCATAAAGGCCAGTAATTCCAAGGTCTCCTGTGGGCTTACAGGAGCTGCCCCGGTACGGAAAAAACCAATGATTTTTACGAGTAATGCCCGGTAGCCGTCATATGGCCCGACCTTCCCATTTTCTTTTTCCCCATATACCGTTCCGCCATAATCGTATACTCCCGAACGGGTTCCGCGAACGGTGCCTATCCGTCCATCGGACCAGGTTCCTGCCACGATATCCGTATCCTCCGTATGTATCCTCACCACCGAGGAACAACCGGTCCCCATCAGAGTATATAATAACTCAACCCCATGGATACCATACCAGAACAGATCGGGATGCGTCTTTTCCAGTTTGGCCGGGCTGTACACATCGGCCCCCAACACTTTGCCGATCTTTCCCTGAACGATTTGCTGTGCACTTTCCATGTAACGTAAGGAAGAAGAGGAGAATACAGGAACCCCGTGTTTGTCGGCCGCCTCAAAAATGGCAATTGCGTCTTTCAGGGACGCGGCCATCGGTTTGTCGATAAACAAGGGTTTCCCTGCCTGGATAACCGGCAAGGCCTGTTCGAGGTGAACACGTCCGTCATTCGTTTCCAGCATCACGAAATCCACCTTGCTTAACAGTTCTTCAATAGAGCTTGTAATTTCAACCCCAAAGGTTTTGATCTCGGTAGTATAAGCCGGGATCCTCTCCGCGGATGATTTAATATCGATGCTCCCTTTGGGATAGGCAGCCACTACTTTAAACCCGCCAAATTCAGGCGAGGCATCAGGAGCATTCAGCATTTTTGTAAATTCGATACTATGGGATGTATCAAGGCCAATGATGCCTATTTTTTTTCCCTTTTCCACATGATGAGGACCGGGGTCCGTTCTCTCCTTTCCATACAATGGGGAAAACAGGCTGGTCAAGCCTATACCCATACCTGCAAGACTTACCTGTTTAATAAACCGGAGCCGACTGTTCTTAATGGGGTCATTTTGTTTCTTTTTCATGGGCAATCATTATAATTGGTGCCTGGTCAGGCCGTTCTCAGAGAAATTTCCGTGTACGTAACCGAAGATAATGATTATTTGCTGAAAACCTCCTTTTCCGTGGTTGGATTAAATAGTAGAATCAACTATGCGGGATCTTGTGCGGGATCTGTTCGTTACCGGTTTCCCGTACGTTACACAATCAATTTTTCAACAGGACCTTCGGGAGCTATATCCCCTGCTGCCTGTTTAATAATGCTGATATCAAGCCTTAGCCTTTGCAGAAATAAGGCAATATCAAAACTATGAACGACTATATTGGCCCCTTCTTTCATCCAGCGGATCTGACGTTCAGGTTCCAAAGAAAAATGGATTCCTATGCTCAATCCTTTTGCCCTGGTCTTTTTAATGATCGTTTTTACGGCTGCTTCGAATACAGGGTGGTCATATTGTTCCGGCAGACCGAGACTCACGGAAAGATCGTGCGGCCCGATAAAAACACCATCCAGACCAGGAACCGAAAGCAGGTCATCCAAACGTTCGATCGCCGGCACGCTCTCTATATTGGCAATACACATGGCGCCGTTGTAACCAGCGATGTATTCGGGAAGGCCGTCGGGCATATTTTTACTTCCATCCAGGTACTGGTCCAGCAATTCACCTTTCAGCGGGCGATATTTTACCGCTCCGACCAGTTCGACTATCTGGGCCTTTGTCTCCAGGTATGGGGCCACGATGCCCATGGCGCCACCATCGATTGCCTGGCAGGCCAGATAACGATCCGGTGAAGGAATCCGTACTACCGGAACAATATCATTGGCCTTGAACAGCTGGCACAGAACGGCCAGTTCGGTTCTGCCTAGGGGAATATGTTCGGTATCGATAAACACAAAATCAAGCCCGGCACTTTTGATGGCGCCCGGCCACATGGGGCCTGTAGAAGTGATGCAGGTCCCATATACATTTTTACCGGCCTTTAATTTTTCCAGCAAAGGATTTTTTTTCCCGTTCATATGCTCTTTTTATTTTTTTTAAGGGCGTTTTTAAGATTTTTAAGGCAATATTATAATGATAAAATCAGCGAATTTAATCTGAAACCTCTCCGAACAAACAAATTTGAGGGATTAATTCCTCATTATAATACAGCTTATTTTCAAATTACTGTAGGATATTATCATTCGTTTGCTTAGCTTTATTAAAGATGAAACCGCATTTTTATAAAGTAAATACCCCGCTTCAGGAGTCCTTCACTGTCCATCATCTGAAGAGCCAGAATTTTGGCCGGATCTGGCATTATCATCCGGAGCTGGAGCTTCATTATACGATCAAGGGCAACGGTCTGCGATTTATTGGCGACAATGTAACCAATTTTAATGCGGGGGAAGTCATTCTCCTTGGAGAAAATCTGCCTCATTCCTGGCGTTGCCAGGAAGAATATTATACCAAAGATCCGGATGCTTCAATCGAAGCCATCGTTATCCAGTTTTTACCGGACTGTATGGGAAAAGATCTTTTTTCCTTACCGGAAGCTTGGCTCCTGCCCCAGCTTTTTGAAAAAGCCAAAATGGGCATGGTCCTTTACGGAAAAGCAAGAGAAACGCTTATCGAATTGATGCTTGCCGCTGTGAACGCCTCCGGAATGGACCGGCTGATCATTTTACTAAGTATGCTTAAGACCCTTTCTTCGACCGGAGAATTCGATCCCATCACCTCGGCCTATGCCTTTTACAAATCCAATGAAGTGGAGGCGCTTCGGCTGAACACTATTTATAATTATACCCTTGCTCATTTTAAGGAAAATATTTCGCTGGAAGATGTAGCGGCCATGAGGAATCTTACCGTCACTTCCTTCTGCCGTTATTTTAAGATGATGACCAATAAGTCCTATTATGATTTCCTCATCGAGATCCGAATCAGTCATGCCTGCCGGATCCTTATCGAAGACCGGCATCCGATCGATGTGTTATGTTTTGAATGCGGGTTTAATAATGTCTCCAATTTTTACCGTCATTTCAAAAAGATCACCGGCATGACGCCCCTTGATTACAAACGCAAGTTCATGCGGTCTGAGAACAGGGAATAGACTGACCTGTTACTGTTTTGTAAGCAGAAAGATCTGCAGGTACCCTCCAACAATCGTTCCGGCGGTTCCGGATTGGACGCGCCGGTTATAACAGAGTAAGTTTCCACTATTTGACCATACAACGGCTCCTTCCGGTTTCTCTTCGTTTGTAAACGTTGGAGTAACCCGCTCGGTTCTCCCGGTCTTAAGGTCGGTGATCCAAACGCTGTTGTCACTGATATAGGCTACTGATATTCCGTCCGGGCTGAAATTGAACGGCCCACTGATGGAGAAAACGTTATTCGTCAATTGCCGCACTGCCCCTCCGTTGGGAGAGATTCCGAATAGTTGTATGATATCCTTTGCATCGGCAGCCAAAAAACCGATGAGCGTCCCGTCAGGGGTAGACCGGAGCCAGTGCCTCGGAGAAGGGCTGACTCCTTTTTCGGTATAACTGATCCTGCGAACGGTAATGCCTGCCGGTACAGACGGACGAATGCCGGGGTCGGATCCTGCTGTGGTTGCCTGTGAAGGGGCAGTTGTCCTGGAAGGGGAGGCTGTCTGCGAAGAGGCGGCAATTTGTGAAGGGTTGGACAACAAACTATCAGGAATATCCGCAATAAATATTTCTGTTTTTATTTTTCCTTCCGGCGTGCGCAGATTTCCCTGAAAGGCTATAGCTGCTTTTTGAAGCGAGCCGTCCAGCTTCCGGTACCCGGCCTTCCCCACCCAGCCTTCATCGAAGGCCTTTTCGATCTCATCTGATCCCGGAATGGGTTTTTCGGACACTTTAGCGATAAGAAAGGCATAACATTCCCCACTGTTATTTTCCAGGTCATCCCCTTTTTCCGTTTTTTCTTTTTGCGTCTTTTCTTTTTCCACTTTTACCTTTTTCCCCGTAACCATTACCCCGACTGTTCGCTGGTCCTTTACCGGCAGTCCTTTTTTTTCCATTTGTTCCAGCAGGTAATCATTATAGGTAAAACTGATCCACATTCCGTTCCCGCTCCAGGAATGAGCATGGGTGCCACCTCTTAATGCGCCCGGCGTGAAAGGAGAAGTAATATCACGGGCATCCATGAACAATGGCTCGAAGGGCCGGTCTATATCGATGGCTACACCCGTCCTGCGGGTCATGCCATAAGGATGGTCTTTATCCGCATTCCGTATCCCGTGCAGGAACAATACACGCCGGGCTACCGGAGAAAAAGTTGCGGCTCCCACTCCCGGACCGAAAGCTGTCTGATTTTTTGTTTGATAAAGCGGTTGTATCCTCCCATCGGTGGTACTGACCATCGCGATCCCGCCTGCCGCGATGATTCCTCCGTCCTCATTTCTGCTGTCATAAACAATCCATTTATCGTCCGGCGAAAAACATTGGGTGGAATTAACGGTATGCCCCGAAGGGTCTTTCGTCAGTTGAATCTCTTTGTAGGTAGTTATTTGAACGCCTTCGGGTTGAGCGCCCGCGGGTTGATTGATTGCAGGTTGAATGCCTGCAGGTTGAGTGCCTCCGTGTTGATTGGTCGTGTTCAGGTTGGTCATGGTCAGGTTGGGGATAGGTTGCCTTTCGGGGGATCGGTTGGGCAAAACAAGCTGGCTTGAGGCTTGCCCGCTAACCGGCCGCATACAGGCAACGGGGATAACTGTATATAGCAGCAGGGCTAAAAGAATATGATTTTTATTCCAGGACAATCTTTCTGTTTTTCCATTTGGTGAACAATACTCCCGTCAGAAATATGGATAGGGTCCCGATTACGATGATCATATTTTTATGGAAGGGGCTTCTTAACATAGCATACTCTTCCGGGATCTTTCCGGAAAAAGTCATCCAGATGATGACGAGTACTCCGATGGTGGCAGCCAGCATGGCTTCATGATCTTTCGTTCGTTTGCTGAAGATGCCCAGTAAAAAGA